>CBFDAD010000365.1:0-1565 GCA_965602705.1 uncultured bacterium | reverse complement strand
CCCGGTCCAGCCCTGGATGCAACTGTAGTTGACCTCCGTCGTGCTGCCGGCGATCAGTGGTTCGGGATCGTAACCGTCTTCCCAATGGTCATAGAAGATGGTGGTTTTCTCGCTGCTGGCCGTGACTGAGAGAAAGGAGCGCAGCGTCGTGGACGCGTTTGCCGCCTGGAGCAAACATTCGCCTCCCGCGGCAGCAGGGTTGTATATCTCGGCAAACAGCCATTGCAAGTCGTCGTCGTTAAAGGGGACAAAGTACTGGTGCAGGACCGGATCGACGATCGTGACGCCGGCCAGGCCTGCTTCCCCTGGGTCACGCCGCTCATCCGCATCTTGATCGAGGAAAACGACGCCGCTGATGAACGTGCCGCTGCGGTCATAATTGGCGCTGATGCGCACGCCCGGCCCGATCAGGTCGGAGACCAGCGACTGACCGGGGTTGAGCCACAAGGTGACGCGCGGTGTGCCAGTAACGGGACGCAGGTGGGCGGGCAGGGTGGAGGGCTCAAGGTAGAGCTGGTGGGTGCCTTTTTCCAGGCCGGTGAAGCGAAAGGTGCCGTCGGCGTCGGTGGTCGTCGCTGGGTTGCTCCCAGTCACTCTCGGCGCGGACTCCACGGGATCGGGCCGTCCCTCCTCGACAGGGTCGGGCGCCGTCAGGGTGCCCCCCAGGGATTGAAGGTTAGTCGACGGGTCAGGTACTATGATCAGCGCGGCGGCGATGAGAGACAGGGAGAGAAGCACGCGGCGTTTGCGTGGACTCTTAGACATCACTCGCTCCTTTCCCCCCCCATTGTCGCAATAATGCAGGAGATAGAGGTCGCCCAGCAGCCGCGCCTGCTAGAATGACGTCTACTGATTCTCTCGATGTGCAGTTGATGCTATCGAAAATGGATCGAAGCCAGGGTGCACTGGGAGTGCGTCGCTATGTTATCGATAGCTTCACTACCTGATCTTCACTTGACTATCAGGCCAACACGCCCCAAAAGAAGAAGAATAAACGAGGCTATAAAAAGGATTAGCTCTGATTCAATAATAGCACAGAAAAGCACTTCTGGCAATTAGAAATCGGTTTAGGCTTGGTTAGGGCGATTGCACTTTAGTTGACTTTTTCTCGATGCTGCCTATACTTGAGCGTGCATGCGACGCACAATCTATCCTCATCGCACAAAGCTTTGAACCTCAGCCGCCGGTCCACGTCGTGTCGGCGTCCAACATCTTGGCATGGCACAGGTTCGTAGTGCGCGCTTTGCCATTCAACTACGAACAATAGTTGGCGTTGTCCGGGTGTTATCAAATGGCGCTGACTGCGGTTCCGCTTAACAAGTTTACAGATTCACAAGGAGGTCGCTATGGCTGATGAACTTTTTTCCGCAAGGGGTATCCTGAAAGACGCACGCGAGCAGCTTCTTCGTCGTGCAAACGTGGTCGCCACGGGGGTTGGATACAAGGTCACGGGCGGTGAAAGGACTTCGACGCTCAGCATCATTTGTTCGGTGACAGAAAAGGTCACCGCTGCCCAGTTACTGAGCCGGGATCGCGTGCCGGAGATGGTGAGCGGCATTCCCACT
>CBFDAD010000364.1:0-1569 GCA_965602705.1 uncultured bacterium | reverse complement strand
GGTTGCCCGAAGCGTTAAAGCTAAAGCTGGAACGACTCCATTCATACGTGTCAGTCCAGTCGTCGTCCGCCAGGCCGAGCCTGAGGTCGTCGCCGCCCCCCCAGGCGCCCCTGACCAACCAGACTTCCAGATCGCAATTGTCATAGGTATCGCGACACCAATAGGGACTGCCTTTTGACCACAGCTCCACACTGCCAGCGTCAGTGGTGAAAGCAGGACTCAGCAACAATTCGTCCTGACCCAGCAAGGCCGCATCATACTCGACGTCCGCAAAGTAGCTGCCGCTGTGAGCTGCACCAATGGTAGCAACTTTCCACGTCTCGTTGACGTTGTTCTGGACGCGCGTCCAGCCGCTGGGCGGCATGACACCCGCCTCAAACCCCTCGTTAATGGCCGCAGACACCGCCTCAGCTTGCACCTCCGGGTCATTAACCCGGACCTGCGTGGCACGCTTGGCCGTCCGGTCTGGCGGCTCTCCCTCCTGCGCCGCGTCTTGTCGTGGCGCGGCGGCCCATACCGACGTCACCACACCGGCGATCAACAGCACGACGAAGAAAAACAAGCCAATAGTTCTTAATTTGCGCATGGAATGTAACCCCTTTGTCAGATACGATTGTGTGGTTAATGCAAGGGCGATTATAACATACGGGGCACCATTTGAGAACGGTACCTCCCTCCTATTCCAAATTCGGCGCAAACTCGCCCGAAAGCTTGTGACGCATCAAACGCACGAACCACCATCCACCATGGTTGTCGCAGCCACTGTTTTATGCTACTATCTCCCTACCGCTAGCCTGTGGCGCACTGCGCACGTGAGGGGGAAAAAGAGAGTGTGATGGCTGATCCGCTGGCGTCTGTCGATGGCCGCCCTCGCAGGACGGTCACTTTTGTCGTCATTGCCGTGCTGCTGTTCGTCTTCAGCCTCATCGCCTTGTGGGGGCTGGCTGCGAGCGACTGGCTTTACGGCACCTACGGCCAGATCAGCCAGGCCCAATGGGATCGCATAGCGGCCCTGCGCGACCGCCTGATCCGACTAAATCTGTCGTCCGATGCGGTCGCCGCCCTCAACGACGCCTTGCTCCTGCCCCACCCATCCACCGAGGACGTGCTCTTTGATCTAGAGACGGCGGCCCAGGCTCTGGACCACGTGAGGACGAACGAGGCGGCCCGCCAGATTCAGACCGAGCTGCGCGCGCTGATTGGCGCCATCAGGAACAGTGATGACCAGCCGTCCCCAACCCGGTCCAAGCCTGCTCCCCAGCCGACCCCGACCCTGACACCTATAGTAGATGCACCCGTGGCCCTGCACGATGAACAGCCCCTTCCCCATCCCATTCCCCAACACTGCCGGTAAGGAGTCTCTGTGCCCCTGACAACGCTGATCGGCGCACGTCAGCGCGTTCATGTTCGGTGGCAAGGGAGATGACCCGATCGATTATGTGGCTCTGGCGCCCGAGTTCGCCCACGAGGTCAAGGGGGAGGTACTAGTCGGTTATCTGCTCTTGAATTCCTTATCGGTTCTTAGTAGATGTTTTAGGTTCTCGGGGTTCGCATCAAACTGGCTGGCCC
>CBFDAD010000363.1:0-1735 GCA_965602705.1 uncultured bacterium | reverse complement strand
CACCCAAGCTAACGTAGCCGCTGACTTCGAATTGGGTGCGTTTCAAATGGGTTGGTAGGGAGGTAACCCCGCCCCTACGTGCGGTTTCCCAACCGAAACGAAACACACTCCTTCGAATTAATCACCCAACCGCCAGCGCGTTTTGGAACCCAGCCTGCTCAAAGTGCCGGTCGGTGGTCAAAACGTGGACGAGACCACGCTCCCGCATCACCACAAACGAGATGCAGTCGGTCACACCCCACTCTTTATCCAGACGTGAACCATACAGCTCTACCGCTCGGTCAAAGAGCGCGGCGTCAACCGGCACTGTCTCAATGTCAAGATCCGCGCGTAGGTCGTTGAGCGTAGCAATACCCAACTGTCGCCAGCAGGCTTTGGAAAGTGCGTTACCGACCTCGGTTAACACAGCTTCGGTCGTGATGAATGGCGGACGTGCCAACAACGCCGTAGCGCGAGCGCGCTCGTGATACTTGTCTGCTGTATTGACTAACGCCAAGATTGTAACTGGTGTCAATGAAGATGGGTTGTTTCACCGCTACTCCGTCCCGTACAGATAATAGTCGTGGCGCTCAGCCAGGTCCGTAACACCCAGATCGGTTGCGCGCTCTAGGATGCGTTGAAATGCGCGGGTGGGCGATTCAAGCTGGTCACGCGGCCAGACGCGATGCTCACGAGCCATCTCCACCAGGCAGGCAATCATCTCTACCAGGTCTCGCCTCTCGTCCTTAGCCAGCGATTCCAACTCGTCATGCAGACTGGCCGGGAGTTGAAGAGTAACGGTTGTTGTGTCCATCATATCACCTCATTTTGATCTTGTTCCCGAAGGCGAGGCATTGATCACCACCAGCCGTCGAGTGCGTTACGCCGCACGTAATACAATCATAGTATATCACCCTTCTCTGATCGGGTCAACCATCCGTTGGCAGTTGACGGAACTGGTCATGTATGGTATAATTATGTCAAAGCATGACTATACGAATGAAACATCTGTGCGCCGGGTCGCGCCGATAGGAGGTAAACCATGTCCCCTGAACAGATAGAGATGTTTCCTAAAGGCCAGCCGGGCCGGGGCAGCCAGGGCGAGTTTGGCCCACCGGTGGCGGAAAGCCGCCCCCTCACAGCAGGGACTTCGTTGGCTGCCGCCCTGGGGCCGTTCCAGGCCCACATGATCCGCCAGGGCTTTACGGAAAACACCATCAAGGCTTTTCTGAGTGACCTGCGCTTGCTGGGCAAATACGCTGGCGCGGGCACGCCAGTGAGCAAAATCGGCACCAAAGAGCTGAACGATTTTTTGACCTGGATGCTCTACAAGCGCGGCGTGCCGTGCAGTCCCAAGACCTATGCCCGCCGCGTGACAACCCTCAAAGTTTTTTTTGGCTGGCTCACCGATAGCCAGACGCTGCCAGTCGATCCGGCTGCGCCGGTCATCCAGCAAAGCGTCAGCGCCCCCCTGCCCGACATCCTGTACGACGACCAGGTGGAAAAGGTGCTGGAGGTCACGCGCAGCCTGCTAGAGGCGGAACGGCCCGACGCCCGCCCGCACCTGTTGGTGAGACTGCTGCTGCAAACGGGCATTAAAAAGGGCGAGTGCATGACAATACAACTGAGGCACATAGACTCGTCCGATCCTCAAAACCCCACCGTCTTTATCCGCCATGACAATCCTCGTTACTGGCACAAGGAGCGCAAACTCAAGCTGCCCACCGACTGGCTGACGGTATTTCAGCAGTACCAG
>CBFDAD010000362.1:0-1736 GCA_965602705.1 uncultured bacterium | reverse complement strand
GGGGAGGCAAGCCGAGGTTCGGGGTGTGGAACGTGGGAGCGCCCTGGATGACCAAAGTGTAACCAGACTGTAACGGAAATCTTACTTTACTATAATAGACAAACGATTGCTTGTATGCTACAATTATCCAGCATAGGTTTCCAACTTGATTTCAAGCTGAATAAAAAGACTTTGGCAATCGGTTTGAGCCTTATCCGTCCACGGGGTTTTTGACCTGGACGTTGCTCATTTGCTCAGCCCAAATGGTTGTGGGGATGTGGTAAGCGAGTCTATGACTGAACAGCCGGTTGTGAGCGGGGGGGGGACGAGCGAACGATACATTAAACTGGCCCAGGTGATGGTCGCGTCGCTGCTAAGCGTGACTTTTCTGGTGTACGTTGTGGCACTAATCCTGGCCGTTCGCACCTTCAGGCAGCCATTTTTGGGTGCCTTTGTTGAACCGACTTTGGTAGTGAATGCGGTCGGTGAGAGTGATTGGAGTGGCCGGGCTGCCGGTTTGGATTTGCCGGACCGTCTGGTCGCGTTGGGTGGACAGTCTTTGACGCGCCCCTGGTCTCTCTATGACGAGCTTTCTCGCTACCGGGTCAAGAGCATCTTGATGGTGGCGGTTGAGGGCCAAGACGGTGAAAGCCGCCAGTTGGTGGTCGAGCTACAGTCGTTTCCTGCTTCTGCTTTCGTCAGCTTTTTTGTTTTTCCCTACGTGCTCGGTATCACTTTCCTACTGATCGGGCTGGTGGTATTTGTCGCCCGGCGCGAGAGGGCGTCCGGGCGTGCCTTTCCCTTGTTTTGTGCGTCCTTTGCTCTGGCCGTTGGGACGATTCTTGACCTTTATACCACCCATCTCTTGATGTATGCGTGGGTGATTGGGCTGGCACTGATGGGGGGCAGCCTGATTCACCTGGCATTAGTTTTCCCGGAGCGTTCCGGCCTGGCGCGGCGCTGGCCCTGGCTGCCTCGATTGGTCTATCTGCCCTCCATAGCCATTGCCATCTGGGCATTGGCCACTATCACCAACTTTGATCATCCCTGGGCCTACATCCCTGCGTGGCGTCCCTTGTTTTTCTACACAGCGCTGGGAGCGCTGGTGTGGATGGCGATGCTGCTAAGACAGCGACGACAGGCTGAGTCACCAGTGATCCGGGAGCAAGCACGGGTTATTCTGCTGGGCCTTTTGCTAGCCAGTCTCCCCCTGGTGGTCTGGTTCTTCTTGGCGACCCTCAAATCGGATCTGGCGCTTTCGCCGATTCTCTTTGCCCCGCTTATCTTGTTACCCCTTTCTGTCGCCTATGCGATTCTGCGCTACCGTTTGCTGGATGTAGATTTGATTATTAGCCGCAGTGTCAGCTACAGTTTGTTGGCGCTGCTGATCGTCGGCGGTTATTTGCTGTTGGTTAATCTCTTCGGGTTGCTGCTGGGAACGGCCCTGGAGGATAATAACCCTGTACTGGTTGCGTTGTTTGTTTTCGCGGTGACCATTGTGCTTAACCCGCTGCGGATGCGCCTGCAGCGGGCGGTGGATCGGCTATTTTTTCGCGGTAGGATTGACTATCGCCAAGAGTTGGAAGCGTATAGCCACGAGCTGGGAAGATTGCTCAACCAACCCGCGATCTTTGCGACCTTGACCCAGCGGGTGGAGGCGGCAGTTTATCCAGAGCGGCTGCTGTTTTACCTTTATGATACACGGGAGTACCAGTTTGTGCCGCTATACGATAGCCAGGGCCGTGCCAAGGGGGTGC
>CBFDAD010000361.1:0-1779 GCA_965602705.1 uncultured bacterium | reverse complement strand
CTCGGCCAGGCGACCGCCAACGGCTGGGGATAGGGTCAGCTTGCCGTCGGAGAAGGCTCCGGCCCCGCCCCAGCCATTGAGGATGGCGCAAGGCTGGCAGTGGCGACATTCTCCACCTGACTCACGAATAGGACAGCGACGATGGTCAATGTCCCGCCCTTTGTCCAAGATAGCAATGCGCAGGCCAGGTTGTTGGCTCAGCTCCAACGCAGCAAAGATGCCGGCAGGACCGGCACCGATGATCAACACGTCAAAACTTGGAAACGCATCCTTGAAATCTGACATTTGTGAACGATCCTTCGATAACGCCATTACGCTTTCAATCGGCAGAACACCAGGCTACCTCTGGGCGCGGGACGCGCAGCCAATAGGTGAGCGCCAGTGAAAGCAGCGCGATAAAGGTCCCAACAAAAAACGGCATCGCCGGGTCAAAGGCCTCCCACATCAAGCCGCCCGTGACCGGGATGATCACGGCGGCCACGTGGTTGATGCTTTGACCCAGTGACATATTCGGTGTGATGTCCTGAGGCACCACCGCGATCTTTTGAAAGTAGGATTTGAGCGCCAGCATAAAACCGCAAAAGAAATTGTCGAGGGTGAAGAGTAACACGAGTATGAGGGGTTGATCAATGGTCGCATAGCCCAAGAAAATCAAGAGGATGCAAAAAAAGTTTAACACGAGCACGCGCTGCTCGCCAAAATGGCCCACTAGACGACCTAATTGAGGCAGTGCCAGGAAGCTGACCACACCGTTGACCAAGAAAAGGAGCGCTGTCTGCCACGTCGTCATACCGTGAATGCGCACCAGCAAAAAGATGGCAAAGGTGGTAAAGATGTGGCGGCGGGCTCCCATCAGGAAGGTCAAAGCGTAGTACAGCCAGTATTCCCGGCGCACCGATTCGCGCGCCGGCTTGTGCCGGTGCTCGTGACGTCGGGCAATGTCCATCCGAGGCCACAACGCCAGCCCGGCGAGGATCACGAGGAAGCCGCTCAAGGTCAGGATGCTGCGGTTACTCAACACCAGTGCGGCTGCGAAAATGCCCAAGGTCGCTACCACCGAGGCCAACGCGCCGACGCTGTTCAGCCGCCCCAACTCCTTGGGAGCCTTGGCCGGGGTCGTGACCTGTAGCAACACTGCTGCGCTCCCGCTGCTAAAGAAATGAAAACCGACACTGGTGACCAGCGTGCCTATTATCAACAGCGTCAAATTTTGAACCACGCCGGTCAAAATCAGCCCGATCCCCAGCAGGACCACGTTGACTCTCATCACCCGCATCTCTGAGCCCAGCAGGGTCACTGCCAGCACAAACAGGAGCCCCACCAGGCCCGGGATTTCACGAATAGACTGGATTGCGCCGACTGCCCCCGCCTCCAATCCCAGGTCTTCGACGGCCAAGTTGTTAAAGACGGTCCGCCACACCTGAAAGCCAAACATCAAGATCGCATTGCTGATAAACAGGGTCTGTATTGTTTTGCGATGATCTTTCACGCCTTACCTCTTTTTTGAATTGGGGTGCCGCTTACCCACGCAGCACCCGCAGCTCGCTGCCGATGACGGTGTGGTTGGGGTTCATAGTGCGCGCTTCGGCGCGCCATTCCGGCGATGAATCGCCGACCACGAACAAGAGTTGACATTCTCAAACTACTCAGACGGTAGATTATATGGCGACTCGGGTTTTTACGCCACCGAACCGTCCGTCGTCCCACCACAAGATAATCTTGACTTGTATCAGAAAAACTGTATCATTCTGGAGCACAACTGGCGGGGTGCAGGTGCAG
>CBFDAD010000360.1:0-1817 GCA_965602705.1 uncultured bacterium | reverse complement strand
ACTTCTCTCCCTTTGGTGTGGGAGGGCACGCTGCAGCAAAAAACTTTTTCTGGCATGGTAATGGGTTTGGTCTTGCGGGCGTAAACCACCGGGATGCCCAGAGCCATGGCGGTGATGAGCGCTGGCGCGATGCCCGAGATTTCAGCAGTGAGCACTTTGGTTGCACCCACTGTCTCGAACCGTTCTGCCAGGTGGCGACCCACCTCCAGCATCAACAGGGGATCTACCTGGTGGTTGATAAAACTGTCCACCTTTAGGATACCCCGACCCAGATTTTGCCCTTCGCGGCGAATTCGTTCCAATAGTGTTTCCATGACGATCTCCTCTGAGGCATTGAGATGTAGGCTATTCTACTACAACCCGGCAGAAGCTGCAAGCAGGCTCGTGTGCATAGTGCGCATTGCGTGTCTCGTATCCGTTCAATTGACGTTCCCCTTACCCCATGCTATAATCATCGCAAGTCGAGAATCGAGAATGAGAATCGAGCAACTATGACGCGCAAACAACTGCTGTTACTGGTGGGATTATTGGTGGGCAATCTGGCTATATGCGCCTTGCTGGTCTTTATCATCCAGAGCAACCGTCCGCTGACGACGGCTGAACTGGCGGCCACGTTGGCGGCTTTGCCGACCAGTACCCCCACGCCGACGTCTACTCCTACCCCCTGGCCCACCCCAATACCGCCCTCTGAGAAAAGCCTCGTCTGCCAGCGCAAGGCGGCGGAAGCCCTGTATCGTCTCGGGCTGGCGGGATCGGTCCACATCACGCCCGATGGTCGCCTGGACATCACCCTGCACAGCCGCGCTACAGCCGTGGAACGATTCGCCGACGTCAGAGAGGAAGTGTGGGCCGCCTTTGAGCTGGCGCTTGCCCTGACGGAAGAAGACTGTGCGCTTTTTGACCAACTATGGGTAAACGTTCTGGATACTCGTTGGGACCCACCTCGTCCGCGCGTCACGGTGCTGGCTCAATTGGACGACCTGGAGGCATGGCGGCAGGGTCGCATTATTGATGCCGAACTCGTTGCTCGGCTGCAAGTGCAGAGTCCTCGCGATTAGAGTTCGTGTATGATAGCCTGCCCGGTCTCTGTGTCGTAAAGGGCGTAGGTGGATGGACCAAGGCGGCCCATCACCTCGCCAGGGTTGAGCAAAAGCGTGTTTCCGACCCGCGCTAGATGCCGTTCGTGGCTGTGACCAAAAAAGACCGCGTCATAGCGCCCGGAAGCAGCTAGCCCTTGAGAGATGTGAGGATAATGGTTGACAGCGATGCGGCGCTCGCCCAACGTCAACTCGGCCAGTTCGCCGTGCAGCGTGACGTCCTCCGCGCTGGCGGCGATGCGCGAAAGCAACCACTTGTCGCCATCGTTGTTACCAAAGACACAGTGCGCCGGGCCGGAAAAGCCATCGGCGATCTGCTTTAGTGTGAACGGTGCGCAAAAGTCGCCACAGAAAATGATCACCTCTGCACCCATTTCGTTGATTTGTTCCAGAACGGCTTCCAGCTTCCAGATATTGTCATGAACGTCCGAGATCACGGCTACTTGCATGTCATTCCGCCTCCTGATTTTGACCCATTTTACCACAACTTGCGCCAGACACAAACGCCAATGATAAATGACGAATGAGGCAAATGTACCTGTTGTAAGAACTTGAAAGATCTATGACTCGCCGCTATGTGAACGTCAGACTTGTGGATTTCGACAATCCTACTTATCGCGAGTTTATCGCTCCCTTTCTGCTGGCCCGCGCAACACATAAAGGCGACCCGGTGCCAGCACGGGCGCAGTTTGGTCAGCAGGTAGAGAAGGCATTGCGCGC
>CBFDAD010000359.1:0-1824 GCA_965602705.1 uncultured bacterium | reverse complement strand
GGTTTTCATTCGTGTTTGTTTCTCCTTTTGGGGGGGAGTAGTTATTGGTGATTGGTTATTGGTGATTCCTTACAGGAACTCTTTGAGATAACGGTAATCAGGCGTCAGTTGACCCTGCCAGACGATGAACGCCCGTTTGATAGTTGGCGACAGAGCGCTTTGTTCAAACGGCACGCCAAAGTCGGCCTGGGCAATCTCGCGCACAAAGGGCATCAACGAGGTGCTAAAATGGGTGGAAGACTCGCGCGGCAATTCGCAAGGCAGGTTATCGACCGCCAGTACGACCGCACCGTGACCTTTATGGCCGTCGCAGGTCTGTCCGGTGAGTGGGTCATAGACGTAAATCGGATCGCCAGGGCTGGTGGCGCGCACGTTGCACTCGATAGCGCCTTCCACGTCGCAACTGATGTCGCCGATCACCCGCAGGCGGGGGGGGGTGCTCTGGCTGAACAGCTCCTGGAGATAGCGTTTGGTCACCAGTCTAGGGTAGCGGGCGCTCCAGTAAATCCCGTTGACCAGTAGCGTCAGGTAGGGCACGTGGCGCTCGAACTGCGGGCGGTATTGCTCAGGGTGATCATAGTAGTGCTGAAGCTGGAAGCGTGTATCAACTGAGATCGGTTCGACCATGTCTTGCTCTTTAAAGACGACCTTGTAGACGTGATGTGGGTCGCGCTCGTCAAAGGTCGCGAGATCGGCGGGGGCGATCTCGCGGACGGGCAACAGGTCATAGATCTGCTGAGCGCCCCGTGAGACATTGCCATAGCCGGCAAAACCGCAAATTAATGGCGCGAGTGCCTGAGCTAAGCCCTCACGGGTAATTTGTTGGCCGACCTCCCGGATTGCTTGTTGCGCTTCTTCCAGGTTAGCGTAGCGGTGAGCTGGGCGAATTTGGCTAAAGGGCGAATCTACCTGCTCCCAGGCGAGTCGCTGCCCTAAAGCCCAAAGCGTGTCGACCATCCCTGCCAGCCCGGCATAGTTGCCGAAAAACACCAGGCGCCGCCCGCTCTGATCCACGATTTTTTCATAGTCAATCAATTGGCAGCCCAGGTCGAGTATGCGTTGTAGCATGGGCATGTTGTGTTTTTGACCTTTGACCGTGTGTGAGAAAAAGGCGTAGGTCTTGGCCGGTTCCAAGAGTTTTATCGGAATCTCTTTGATGGCGAGGACAACTGAGCACTCGGATAGGTCCTGTGACGCAGTGGCGCCAGCTCGCTCGTATTCTGGCTGGTCGAAGGCGCGGATGGGTGACGACTGCACGTAGACCTCGATGCCGTGTTCAGTCAGTTCTCTTACGTGCTCTGGAATCAACGGCGTTCGTCGCTCCCACTCGTTCTTGTCCTCACGACGAATGCCAATACATACACTCATATGTCTATCTCCCTTTAATTGATGGGCACAGGTTGTGACCGATTCGCATCCATCTAGCGGTGTCTCTCTGCGCTGTGGGGCATCCGCCCCCCGTTCTTTCAAGCCAGATACAGGCGGCGGGCCAGATCGATGACCAGATCGAACAACCGGTTGAGCGGACGACCATAGCGGGTTAGCAGCCAGGCACTGCTTGCACCCAAGAAAAAGCCGGCCAGTATGTCGCCGGGGTAATGAACGCCGCAATACACCCGCGACAGGGAAAAGCCGGCCGCCAGGACCAGCAAAGGCCAGCCCCAGCGACGATTGCGCAACCAGATGATGGTCGCAAAGCTGAACGTGACCGTAGCCGAGTTGCTGGGAAAGGACGAGTCCGTCGGGTAATAGAACAACAAGTTGACCTCGTTATACCGAAAAGGGCGGTCGCGAAAGTAGCATAGATTGCACAGCGTCACCAAC
>CBFDAD010000358.1:0-1843 GCA_965602705.1 uncultured bacterium | reverse complement strand
CGATATCACCGAGCGGATCCAAGTGGAGAAGGCATTGCGGCAGCGCACCGCGCAGTTGGAAGCACTGCGGCAGGTCGGGCTGGAAATCACCGCCAAGTTGGACCTGGACGCCCTGCTTTATTCCATCGTCTCCCGGGCTGTCGAATTGCTGGAAGGTGTCTCGGGTACGCTATTTCTTCATCGGCCAGCGCAAGACATTTTAGAGCTGGTCACGGTCGTGGGCCTCAGCGTGTCGTTCACCAGCAGCCCGCTCCAGCGCGGCGAAGGTCTCGCCGGCAAGGTTTGGGAGACCGAAGAGCCGCTGATTGTGAGCCGCTACCGCAGTGAAGAGGAGCGTGCAGCTACCTATGAAGACTCTGCCCAAACCACTGTTGTGGCGGTACCGGTTCGCTGGGGCCAAGAGTTTCTAGGTGTGCTGACCGTCACAGTCACTCCCTTGCGCACCATCTCGCCCGAAGACGCCGAGTTACTGGGCTTATTCGCCACCCAGGCGGCCATTGCCATCCGCAACGCCCGGCTGCTGGCCGATCTCTCACGCCAAAGCGTTCTGCTTCAAACCGCCGTCGAGGTTTCCAAGTCAACCAGCACCATCCTCGATCCCGAGGAATTGATGAATCAAGCGGTGCATTTGATCCAAGAGAGCTTTGACTTTTATTACGTCGGACTATTCCTGGTGGATGAGAGCAAAGAGCACGCTGTGCTGCAAGCCGGCACCGGTCAAGCAGGTCGCAAGCTGCTCAGCGAGCGACACCAGCTCGCTTTAGGCGGCCAGTCTATGATCGGGTGGAGCATAGCCAACGCTCAAGCCCGTGTTGCCCTGGACGTGGGTCAAGAGGCCGCGCGCTTTGAAAATCCCTACCTGCCAGACACGCGCTCCGAGCTGGCCCTGCCGCTGATCAGTCGCGGGCGGTCCATTGGTGCGTTGACGGTTCAGAGCGCTCACGAAGCCGCTTTCCAGGCCCAAGATATCGCCGCCCTGCAGACTATGGCCGACCAGTTGGCCATCGCTATCGAGAACGCCCAGCTCTACAAAGCCGCCCAGCACGAAATCGTCGAGCGCGAACGAGCAGAGGAGGCGATGCGAGACAGCGAAAAGCGCTATGAGCTAGCCATCAGTGCCGGCAAGGTGGGAATATGGGATTGGAATGTCAAGACCAGCGAGACGTACATTGCCCCTAACTTGAAAGCCATGCTGGGCTTTCAAGATCACGAGATTCCGAACTACATAGATGATTGGAACCGGCTCGTTCACCCTGAAGACGCAGAACGGGTGACGGAGCAAATAAACGCCCACCTTGAGGGATCGACCCCCCGGTACGAAATCGAACACCGCATGCTGCACAAAGATGGTAGCATCCGCTGGTTTCTCGCCCGCGGCACCCTGATGCGGGATGCTCTGGGCCGGCCATACCGCATGATGGGATCCAATACCGACATTACCGCGCGGGTGCAGGCCGAAGAAGCGCTGCAGCGGCGCAACCTTGAGCTGGCGCTGCTCAATCAAGCGAACCAAGCTTTCAGCGCCACCCTCGACCTGGACAAAGTGCTTATCGCCATCCTGCAAGAGGTGCGCCATCTGTTAGGCGTAGCCGCTTGCCTGGCCTGGTTAATAGACCCAGATGCGGACGAGTTGGTCTGTCGCCAAGCCAGCGGCCTCGAAAGCAAGGAGGTGTACGGCTGGCGGTTAACGCCCCAGGAAGGGCTGGTCGGCTGGGTGGCTCGTCACGGCAAAAGCCTGATCGTGTCCGACGCACAGAAAGATGCGCGCCATCTTGAAGGCCTGGATCAAAAAACCGGCCTCACGCTGCGCTCGATACTCAGCGTCCCCCTGCATATCACCAAC
>CBFDAD010000357.1:0-1847 GCA_965602705.1 uncultured bacterium | reverse complement strand
GTTGGATGAGCGACGAACTGCTGGAGACGGTGGCAGAGTTGCCCAAGGTCTGCGAGCACATCGAGGGGCCGGTGCAGGCAGGCGATGACGAGGTGCTGGCGGCGATGAGACGGGGATACACCGTGAACGATTATCGGCAGCTCATCGACCGCATCCGGACCCAACTGCCAGGCGCGGCCATCACCACCGACGTCATCGTGGGCTTCCCTGGCGAGAGCGAGGCGGCCTTTGAGCGCACGTTTGACCTGTTAGCCGAGCTACGGCTGGATAAAGCACACATCGCCAAGTATTCTCCCCGGCCGGGCACCGTTTCGGCACGGAAAATGATAGACGACGTGCCACCTCAGGAAAAGGAGCGGCGGCGGAAGGCCCTGGATGAACTGCAAAAAAAGATCGTGGGCGAGATCAACGCCCAGCTACTAGGGCAGACGGTAGAACTGCTGGTGGAAGGGAAGCGCAAAGGGAAATGGTTCGGCCGCACGCGCACCAACAAGCTCGTCTTTTTCCAGGACGACGAACTTGACTGGCGCGGACGGCTGGCCGCGGTCGTAATCACCTGGACGGGTCCCTGGTCGATGCAGGGTCGGTTAAAAGAAAGCGCCTGGTGATGAGGCGGTCATCCTCCCCCGGGGCAGGTCTTTGGCGCCGGTTTTCTTTGCCGGGCGCTAAAAAACTGTAAACGTGATAAAATAGAGATCAACCACCGGTCCAAGGCGAATTCAATGGCCGCACAGACAGAATCCCGTCCCTCTGTAAGTCCTTATCTAGGCATGACCGCTGGCTTGGTCACGATCTCGACCGCCGCCATCGCCATCCGCTATGCACAAGAGGACGCACCATCGCTGAGCATCGCTGCCTGGCGTTTGACGTTTGCCTTGTTGCTCCTGACGCCCATCGTGCTGACCCGCCGTCATAATGAGCTAGGCCAACTCACGCGCTCAGAGTGGGCCCGCGCCGTGGTCTCGGGTGTTTTACTGGCGATCCACTTTGCCACATGGATCAGCTCGCTAGAGTTCACCTCGGTCGCAGCCTCAGCCGTGCTGGTCTCCACGACCCCGCTCTTTGTTGGCCTGCTGTCACTGGTCTTTACACACGAACCGGTGTCGCGCACAATGCTCGCCGGTATCCTGGTAGCATTTATCGGCAGTTGCATCATCGGTCTGGGCAGCGTCGGGGGCGGCAGCAATCCCTTACTAGGCGACGCGCTGGCGGTGGTCGGGGCAGCGTGCGCCGCCGGCTATATGATGATCGGCCGTACGCTGCGACGCAAGCTCTCCCTACTGACCTACATCTTTATCGTGTACGGGGTGGCAGCTATTGTTATGCTAGCGGTCGCTCTGCTGGGGCGCCAACCCATGGGGGGATTTGCGCCCGAAACCTACGGGTGGTGCCTGTACCTGGCCGCTGGTCCTCAGCTTATCGGCCACACGTCGTTCAACTGGGCCTTGCGCTATCTCTCGGCAGCTTATGTCACCGTCACCCTACTCAGCGAGCCTATCGGCTCCTCTCTACTGGCCTGGCTGCTGCTTCGAGAGCCCCCGACATTGTTAGAGATCTTGGGGGGCGTGCCAATTCTGGTGGGCATCGCCATTGCTTCGCGCGCCGAGCGCACCTAACATACCAATTTACCAGTTTTCGGAGGTTTAAAATGATGCAAATACGTTGTCAGAAATGTGGTTGGAACTTTACACTGGGGCACGACGTTCTGGACACTATTATGGCAGAGATTCAAGACAGCAACGCCACCCACTATATGCTGGACTGTCCCAAATGCCGCCGCAGCATCAAGGTCCAGACCCGCGTGCTAAAGCGGTCCTATCATCCACCGGCGGCTCCCGAGCCAGCCG
>CBFDAD010000356.1:0-1847 GCA_965602705.1 uncultured bacterium | reverse complement strand
CCCGGCACCCATTATGGCGCCACCGTCCCTTCTAACACCGCGCTCCAATAACCCCAACCCGACCGGGATCCAGCAAGCCGCGTCCACCATCGGCATGTGCTTGACGTGAACCACAAAAAAGCCACTCAGAGCGTAACTCAGGCCGGCCACCAACGCGCCGATAATACTGGCACCCAGGCATCGCGCTAGCAGGTATGTGCCCACCGCCGCGATGGCGAATGGCAACAAGACGCTGATGTTGAGGGCAGTGGGGACCGGCAACAAGCCAAACAGGAGCAGGTTGATAGGGTAAAAGACGCCAGCTTGCCCCTCGGCAAGCAAGGGGAAGCCCATATACACGCCCGGCGTCCACAGTGGCAGGCGTCCCTGGCGCAGTTCCTCGCCCGCAAAGTGTCGCAGTGGGTGCTGCAAGTTAGCCATGTCGCTGACTGCCAAGTCGTTGGTGATGACCATACCCTGCCCGGTAGCGATTCGCCAGAAGGGCAGCACAACCAGCAGGCACAACAGGGGTAAAGTCAGCGTCAGTTCTTTTCTCGACGACATCTCACCGCCAGACTTTGAAAGTCCATTATCGAAGTAGTCAACGTCGCAGGAAGCGCCGCTCCAGTTCCTCTTTGGCCAACACGACAAAGACCGGCCGGCCGTGGGGACACGTTGCCGGTGACCAGGCCTGCATCAGGTCGTCCAAAAGGGCCTGCTGCTCGTCAAGCGAGAGATGGTCACCCGCTTTGACAGCGGCCGTGCAGGCAGCCTTCATCGCCAACCCTTCTCGCAGGGCGTCCCAATCACGGTCGCGCAGGCGGCCCAACTCCTCGATCAAGGTCGTCAGCAATTCGGCTGGCGGCTGCTCAACTATCGGCACAGGCAAAGCGCGCACGAGAAAGCTGTGACCGCCAAAAGGCTCGACGTCAAAGCCCAGGTCAGCCAGGAGCGGCAAAGCAGGATGTAACGTTTCAGCTTCGCGAACAGTCAAGCTCAAACGGACCGGCGACGGCAGCGTCTGAGGTTTGGCGCCCGCCGACATGCGTTCATACAACACCTGCTCGTGAGCCGCATGCTGATCCACAATCACCAGTCCCTCAATACTGCGCGCAATCAAATAGGTATTCAGAACCTGTCCCATCGCCTGCACCCCTCCGGCGATGAGGTACGTCGATCCCGTCTCCCTAAACTCTCCCAGTTCCCCTTCAAATGGCCACCCCGTCGAGGGAGAAGCAACCAGATCCCACGCCGAAAATCCTTCGTGCCTCGGAAACGGCACTAATGCCTCTTCCACGGCGCGTGTCAACGCCTGGTAAACTGCGCGCTCCTGAGCAAAGCGGACCTCGGCCTTGCGCGGATGCACGTTGACATCCACCAGGCGCGGGTTGAGAGTGATACAGACCACAGCCAACGGGTAACGCCCGATCGGCAACCGACCGGCGTAGGGTCGCTCCAGCATCACCGCCAGCAGGCCAGAGCGAATCGGGCGGCCGTTCAAGCAAAAGAACTGCCCCTGACGGCGACTGCGCCCAATGGTCGGGCGGCTGATGAAACCGTTGACGCGCAGGTCGCCGGCCGCCCAGTCAATCGATAGCATTTCGGCGGCGGCCTCTCGTCCCAGACACAACCCGACTCGCTCCAACGGTGAAGCTGGCGGCGCAATCAAGCGCTCCCGCCCCTTCACGACCAACCGAAAAGCGACGGTGGGATATGCTAAGGCGTAGCGCACCACGGTCTCTCGGACCAACTCTGTTTCTCGCGTGGGTGATTTCAAAAACTTGCGCCGGGCCGGGGTGTTGTAGAACAGGTCACGTACAGTCACACTGGTTCCAACAGGGCTGGCTGCAGGGGTGGTGGTAATCCGG
>CBFDAD010000355.1:0-1847 GCA_965602705.1 uncultured bacterium | reverse complement strand
GTTATAACGTCCGCCTGGCTGGGCGCCGGGGGGTGACCGTGCGTCCCGGGGGCGTCGACGACCTGCCACTGCTCTACGACCTGTACCGTGAGACGGCGCTGCGCGACGGCTTTGTCATCCGGCCGCTGTCCTATTACCGCGACGCCTGGAACAGTTTTATCGAGCGCGGGCTGGCCCAGCCCTTGATCGCCGAGGTGGCGGGTGACGCCGTGGCGATGGTGATCCTGTTCAGGTTTGGCGAGCGGGCCTGGTATATGTACGGCGCGTCGCGCAACCGGCACCGGGACAAGATGCCCAATCATCTGCTGCAGTGGCAGGCGATACGCTGGGCCAGGTCGGCGGGTTGCAGCGTGTACGACCTGTGGGGCGCGCCCGACGAGCTGGACGAGGGCGATCCGCTGTGGGGGGTGTACCGCTTTAAACAGGGCTTTGGCGCGGCTCTGGTGCGGCACATCGGCGCTTACGACGCTCCCACCTCGCGGCTCGGGTATTGGCTCTACAGCGTGGTCATGCCGCGCGTGCTGGCGTTGATGCGCCGCCGGCATTGGAAACTTGCGCGCTGAGCTTTTGACAAAGCAACTTTTTTAAGATATAGTAACCGTCAAATTACCTATTGGTTGCTCAGGGATTTGGAGCAATATATGACTACAAAAATATTGGTTGTTGAAGACGATCCTTCCATTGCTTCGCTGATCAAGCTGCAGTTGGAAAACCGGGACTACCAGGTGCAAATTGCCGGTGACGGCGCCGATGGCTTGCGTCGGGCCTATGCATGGCAGCCCGATTTGGTCATCCTCGACGTGATGATGCCCGACATGGACGGCTGGACGGTCTGTGAGCGTTTACGCGAACTGTCTGACATACCGGTCGTGTTCGTCACGGCGATTGGCAAAGAGGCGGACATCGTGCGCGGCCTGGAGTTGGGCGCCGACGATTACCTGGTCAAGCCCTTTAGCCCGCGGGAGTTGGTGGCCCGCATCGAAGCGGTGCTGCGCCGGGTCGCTCGTGAGGGGGGATCGTCTATCGAATCTCGCACCTACGAGAACGGCCCGCTTTCGGTCAACCTGGACATGCGCGAGGTCAAGCTGAACGATGAGCCGGTGGACCTGACGCCCATCGAGTTCAAGTTGCTCTCGGCCCTTATTCGCAATGAGGGCAAGGTGCTGACCCATCGCTTTTTGTTGAGCCAGGTGTGGGGGCCGGCCTACGAAGAGGAGCGCCAATACCTCAAGCTTTACGTCTGGTATCTGCGCCAAAAGGTCGAGGAGAACCCGTCGGATCCCAAGCTGATCATCACCGAACGGGGGGTGGGCTACCGGCTGATACAGAGGCGCTAGGGCGCGTAGAGCGATTATCCCGGATTTGGTTTGTCAAGGCACCCAGTTTGTGGTAAAATGTCGCTCGACGCTGGCCCGCTAGCTCAATTTGGCAGAGCAGGTGACTCTTAATCACTTGGTTAGAGGTTCGAGTCCTCTGCGGGTCACTCGTCCCCCTGGGGGACACTGGAGAAATCAATCGTTTACTTTAGCTGATTGGAATCGTACTTTGGGCGGCCTGGGCCGCCCCCGGCGGCCCAGCCATCATTAGCTGGGCTTTTTGCTTATTCGCCGCCGCAGCCAGTGGTTGATAAGAGACCGCGGTGGACCTAAAGAGCTGGCGCCTTTGGAACAAACTGCCGCCCACTATGAGCAGGCCACACCTAGAGCCACGCCCATTGGATCAGCGTGGTCTGGGTCGATAGGCGGCGGGCAGTTGTACGTCACTTGCAGGACAGATGTGCATCTGTGCGGGGATCTTGCTCCATGTTGGCATTGTGCTATACTGTAAGTGGTTGGAGTGAAAGGGAA
>CBFDAD010000354.1:0-1870 GCA_965602705.1 uncultured bacterium | reverse complement strand
TGCCGAGTTGTGCCGCCAGTTGTGCCCCGATCGAAGAGCCGACCGCGGTGTCACGGGCAGCGGCCCGCAGCGCGTCCTCAAAAAAGCCGCCCACCTCCCAACGTACCCGTTGCGCCGCCTTGACGATCTCCTTGAGCGTCTTGGGCGGCAAATCCATAGCGCGCTGGAACAGCGCCACGAACAAAGCGTGCGTGACAAAGGCATCGTCCAGGGCACGATGAGTCGCGGGCAAAGTGATCCCCAGCTCATCGGCCAGTTTACCCAGACTATAGCGGTCGGCGTGGGGCACCAGCACCCGCGCTAACTCCCAGGTGTCGAGCGAGGCGTTGCCCTGGAGTACTTTGTGCCGCCGCAAAAAGCCCAGGTCAAACGAGACGTTGTGGCCAATGACCGGGTGGTTACCCACAAAGCGAGTCAGCTTGGGCAACTGGGAAAAAAGCGCAGGCGCGCCGTCAGCCTCTTGCTGGGTGATGCCGGTCAGCTCGACGATCTTGAGCGGGATCGTCCGCCCGGGGTTAATCAGCGAGCTAAACGTGCCCAGCACCTGGTCGTCACGAAATTTGACCGCGCCGATCTCCAGGATAGCGTCGCGGTCGGGATTAAGGCCGGTGGTTTCCAGGTCCACGGCCACAAATATATCACTCATGGGCGAACGACTTTCTAGACGGCCGCAGCCGCAGAGAGGAATCGAACGAATGTGCGAGGATTATACCTGCATTGAGACCAAAGTGCAAATTGCCTACCGTCACTCAGCACCAGAACACACCCTGTCGTCCCCAACGAGTTGTCCCTCTACGCTGCCTGTAGGATAATTCCATCAAGCGGGGCATCGCGTGATTCTGCGTTGTGTTGCCCTGTAGGTCAGTACCTAGGTCTGTATGGGTGCAGCCTGCTGAACACGGGCTATCGTCACGAGCGACCAGTAACGGTGTTGCACGCAGGGGTGGAACGTGATAAGATGGCAACATCTGAATCTACAGATACGCGTGTAAGGTAAGCAATGCAGGGCTAGCCGGGAAGGCGAAATGGTCACGCAGCTCCTTGCAACCAAGCTGTATATCCCTCCCCTTCGACCCGAACTGGTGCCACGCCCGCGCCTGATCGAGCGGTTGAACGAAAGTTCCCGTTCGGGCCACAAGCTGATGCTCGTCTCTGCTCCAGCCGGTTTTGGCAAGACAACCCTGGTTGTTGAGTGGCTGCGACAAACGGATCAGCCGTTCGCCTGGCTCTCCCTCGACGAGGGCGACAACGACCCGGTTCGTTTTTTCACCTATCTCCTGGTCGCCCTGCAGAGGGTTGACCCAGACATTGGCAAAACTGCCCAGGCGATGTTGCAGGCTGCCCAGCCACCTCCGCCGGAGCCACTGCTCACGGGCCTGATCAACGACATCGCCGAGACACCGCACCCATTCATTTTCGTCCTCGATGACTACCATACTATCAACACCCAGTCGATCCACGATTCCCTGGCGTTTCTGCTCGAACACCTGGCGCCACAAATGCACCTGATCATTGCCGCCCGCGCTGACCCACCGCTGCCCATTGCTCGTCTGCGCGGTCGGGGGCAGTTGACCGAACTACACGCCGCCGACCTGCGCTTTACCACCAATGAGGTCGGAGCCTTTCTCAATGAGATGATGGGACTGGCCCTTTCAGCCAAGCACGTCGCTGCACTGGAACGGCGTACCGAAGGGTGGATCGCTGGTCTACAATTGGCTGCACTGTCCATGCAAGGGCGTGATGATGTCTCTGGATTCATCCAAGCGTTCACCGGCAGCCACCGCTATGTTCTGGACTACTTGACGGAAGAAGTTCTCAACCGGCAGTCTAAAGACATCCAAGCCTTTTTGCTGCAAACCGCCATTCTCGA
>CBFDAD010000353.1:0-1881 GCA_965602705.1 uncultured bacterium | reverse complement strand
CGATACTGCCGCGCTACAAGATCGGTGACCTGATTCGTGCGTTTGAACCGCCCTACTTCCGCTGTATCGGTCGCGAGAAGTGGTATACGCCGCTTCGCTATGCGTGGGACGAGTTCAGGACGTTCAACTTGGGCCGGTTATGAAGAGACAAACGATACGCTGGTTCAGAGCTACTGGTCGGTCCTCTTGTCGGCAAGTTGAGATTTCTAGTTTTTTCAGTAGAGTCATTGACAAGTCCGACGGGCCTACTTGCCACGTCCAGAAATTATAGTACACTCTAATTCCTAATCTCTAATTGATCGGTTGTAGGCCGGCCCCTCTCTGTGAAAGGAGTAGAACATGGCAACAGAAAACGGTCAAGGCGGTCAACATCGTTAAAGAGTTGCTCCTTGCAGGGTCATCGAGAACAGAAAACCGTCAGAGGGATAAGTAATGGATGTATCTGACCAAATGGTCTTTGGGACCGTAGTTCTGGCCCGCTTTCTCGTGCCACTGACGATTCCACGGTTCCCGCTCCCGGGTATCGTGTTCGCCCTGGTCCTCGACGCCGTCGACCAGACCGTCTTTCAGCAGTTCATGAAGCTGCCGTTGGAGGGTTACCAGGGCTACGACAAGGCACTCGATATCTATTATCTGGCCATTGCGTACATCTCGACGCTGCGTAACTGGTCGAACTATTTGGCCTTCCAGGTGAGTCGCTTTCTGTTCTACTACCGGCTGGTCGGTGTGGCACTGTTTGAGGTCTGGCACTTGCGCGCTCTGCTGATGATCTTTCCCAACACCTTTGAGTACTTTTTTATCTTCTATGAGACCTATCGCCTCCGCTGGGATCCGAACCAGATGACTAGAAAGTTGCTGCTCGGCGCCGCGGCATTCATTTGGATCGTCAAGTTGCCGCAGGAGTATTGGATCCACATCGCCCAACTGGACGCGACCGACTGGATCAAGACGAACATCTTTGATGTGCCCACCGAGGTGCCGTGGAGCGACATCTTTTTAGACGCGTTCGGGATCTTTCTGGGCGGGGGTGCCCTGGTCGTGCTGATCCTGGTGGCCGCATGGTGGCTCGTCACGCGACGCTTGCCACCCACCGGTCGCAAGCTGACATTCTCCCCCGATGCGCACCAGCCCTCCTTTACCGCGGAACAGACGCGGCGCGCCAGGGCCAGCGAGGCCGCTCGCATCATAGATAGCGCGCTGATCGAAAAGGTCGTCCTGGTCTCACTGCTAAGCATCACTTTTGCCCAGGTGTTGCCAGATGTGCAGGCCACCAACCTCCAGCTCGCCATCGCTGTGGCGTTTGCCGTCACCATCAACACGGCCCTGAGCCACTGGCTGGCGCGGCGCGGGAGCGCGTGGGCGTTTGCCTTGCGGGAATTCGCGGTGATGGGGGTAGTCAACTTGAGCCTGGTACTGGTGTACGCCTTTTTGGCACCCAACTTTGACGGGGCGATTGACCTCGGGAACACGCTCTTTTTCGCGCTCATGCTGACGCTAATGGTCACTCTGTTCGACCACTATCGCCAAGTGCACCTGATGCGTTTCGCCCTGGCGGCTGAACGGGTATGATCGGCGACTTGATTCGCGCCTCACCTGCACTGCGCGCAGGCGCACGTGTTCGACTGCCATATTTCCGCTGCATCGGCCGCGATGAGTGGTGGACGCCGCTGCGGTATGCGTGGGACGAGTTTAGGACGTTCAACGTGGACAGGCTGTGAACCAAAGATGGAGCCGCTCAAAGCAGATGGCTTATCCAATCATTCATCAGTTTCTTGCCAAGCGACTTTAATTCCCATACAATGACTGTACAGCGCGAGCAGGCGTTTCCTATGACTCGGCGCACCTGACGAAAGAGCTGGAGAAAGCGATGGTCTTTACTCG
>CBFDAD010000352.1:0-1926 GCA_965602705.1 uncultured bacterium | reverse complement strand
AAGATTTCAGGGTTGACCTCGATTCTGTTGCACATAGCCGTGCTCCTTATTTACGCTGGTTTGTCCCTTGTCCACAGCAACGGTTGAGTGATCGTGTCGGTGTTATTATAGCACATACCAGAGCCTGTGGCAAAGCGCGGTATATGCGGCAAGGTTGTCGAGGGCTTTGCGAGACGGCGCTACGAGAACGTCTTCAAGAACGCGCTGAACAATTCCCTTGGTGAGGCGGCAAGGGGAGGGGGCCCTTATTGTCTTGGTATCACGCTACAGTTGGAGTGCAGGCGACTGCTTTCCCGTTAAGCTATGCTAAATTACAAAGAGTATCTTGGTATATGCACCCCAGAAGCGAAGCGTTCCCCAACGTGTGATGATTAGACAGTCAGGGGGGTCAAGCGCCTAAACGGGTTGGATGCCCGATCCGTTAAATCGGTTCAATCCGTGGACAGCAGGCGTGCGGCAAACCAGGCAGCGGTCATGGTGGGCAGGAATTGCGTGCCGGGGATGATCTCTTCGACGACGGTGACGCCTCGCAGCGACTGCAGGCCCAGTCTGCCCAGGATCACCCAGGCTATCGGCACCGAAAAGAAATCCAGGCCAAAGTCCAGCAGGTCGAGAAAGAGCACCAGCGTCAGTGGCACGCGGCGCAAGGTGGTGACAAAGTCGGCGCCGGGTGGGATGCGGATGCGTTTCAGACGGCGATAGGTCAGCGCGATGAGTATTCCAGCCAGCACCAGGCTGAGCAGCATGGCTACGAGCATTATCTGGCCCATGAGGGCAAGTTCAGGCGAAATACGATCCAACATTCTCAACTCCGGCTGATTCCGATGGTAAAGCCGAAAGCTGGCGCAGACAACTCTACGCCCGTTTTTGTGTGGAGGACACGCCTCTCTTTCTCTTGGAAAAAGGCGCCGATTACCCGGCAGTAGTGTGAGGCAGCGCCACGCCGAATCCGCTAAAACGATAGAGCCGGATTTCGCCCTGGAGTTCAAACGCGGCCTGGTCACCAGCGATCTGCTCACAAGCCTTCAGCACGCGCATCAGCATCTCTTTGGGCGCGTGGGCCTCGTTATGGGCAGGGCAGAGGTGACTTACCTCGTCTAGCAGGCCCACCAGGTATTTCAGGGATTGCCGGTAGGCGTTGAAATCCGAGTCTTCAAAGTGGGCGTAAAGTGTTCCGGGGTAAAGGGTGTCGCCGGTGAACAGCAAGCCGTCGCGGCTGTCCAGCAGGCAGAGACTGCCAGGGCTGTGACCGGGCGAGTGGTGCACCGTCAGCGCCCGCCGACCCAGTTCGATGGTTTCCAGATGGCGCAGTCGTCGTGTCACTGGCGAAGGCCGGATCTCATAAGCCGTGGGGTCAAACCCAGGTGGCAGGTCCAGATAGGAGCCAGGTGGCAGAAAACGCCCACATTCGGCGCGGGTGAGACCTCGTTCGATGCGGGCTACCTCGCTGTTGTTGTCAAAGGCCCACACTTTGGTAAAGCGGTGATCGTCGCCCACGTGGTCATAGTGCGAATGGCTATTGATGACGATCACGGGCAAATCAGTCAGGCGCTCGACCTCTGCTCGAATGTTCCCGATGCCCATGCCGGTGTCGAACAGAACAGCCCGCTCGTCGCCGAGGATGAGATACGAGATCACTTCTTCGTAATGGCGCGGCTCCAACAGTGCAAAGGTGCCATCGCTCACCTGGTACACTTTAAACCATGTCGCGGCGCTGTCCAGCCGCTTCAATCTTTGGTTGCCTGAGCGGGGCAATGCCTGGGGCCAACCGCTGTCTTCCACACTCTACCTCCCATGGATTGACTTCCTTTAAGTTTTTTAGTGATTGTCTATCAAAGATGGCATACCCAAGAATGTCGCCAGTATGGACGCTATGTCCGGCAAGCGCACGATCTGGCAGCACCGATGGATGACGTTAGTCCCTAT
>CBFDAD010000351.1:0-1928 GCA_965602705.1 uncultured bacterium | reverse complement strand
CACCGTCCAACCTACCACTGCCTCCGCGGGCGAATAATAGATCAAGCGCCGCGTACCGTCGAAAGCCAGGTCTGCACAAGCCCTGCCACGGATTTGCTCGCGTACCTGTTTTGAAATTCCCGAGATCTCGGGACAATCCGGGTTATCAGCCCCCATTTCGAGCAAAAGATCCTCGTTAGGATGAAAGGCGATGCGTCCAGCCGCGTCCAGGACAAATCCGGAATCAGGCCCTTCCGGCCATTTGAGCGATGAGAGCAGGCTGGCGACCGTTGGATTCACGCTGAGGTCGGTGCGGCCGACCAGCGCTCCAAATCCTTCTGCGTCGTTTTCATCCCCGACAGGCGCGATAAAGCTCATCAGGTGTTGGCCTTCTGCTGTGGCAAATCCCTGACTCCGCTCCGGTGAGCCGAACTGAAAGGTGCGCGTTATCACTTTTTGCTCTTCAATGGAGAGCACAGGTGGCGGGCCATCGTCCGGAGAGTAGTTGATCAAATTCCCGTCTCGGTCGAACAGGATTAGCTGGCTGAAGAACGGTCCGTATACCCCCACCCGCAGGCCCGACTTTAGTGCTTTTTTGCGGACCTCAGGGTCGTCGCTGTGTAACTGTTCTTGTGAGGCAAGATGATTGAGCAATTGTTGGCCGGTGTTGAAGAACTGTGGAATCATTTCGGAGGCGTTGTGGGCGTCGCGCATCATCGTGCTAACCACCTGGTTGGTCGCCTCTGTGGTCGCCGCCCTCGTGACGGCATAGAACATTCCGAGCACAGTCGCCAACATCAGGGGGACGAGGGCGGTCAGCAACTGTCGGTTCATACTGCGCAAATAGGGAGGCGTCAGCGTACCGGGGATGCGAGGTTTGAGTCCGGGGATGGCGGGGTAGAGCACCTGGACAAACAAGCTGCCGACCAGACCGTCCAGCAACACTGCGCCGAGGCCAGCAAACGTGAAAGACCATGCATAGTCGAGGGCGCTCAGGCTGCTGCCACCGGTGGCGGCGTAGATATTTAGAAATAGTAGTATCCAGTGGCATACAGCACCTATCAGGCCCGCTACGATTGGCTGGCGCATCAACCGGCCGCTGAGACCGCGATAGTCCTGGTTGAGCAAAAAGCCTACGATCAATCCAAAAGCTGCCAGTTCCGATGGGCCGAGCACGCGTGAACTGTCTAGCCCCGCGCGCACCAGACCGGCCAGTAGCCCCATTACCATCGCCGGACCGGCGCCAAAGAGTGCGCCGGCCAACATAACGGGCAAGCTGCCGAACAAGGGAATGCTAGGCGCTGGGGAATCGCCTGGGAAACCGGGGCGGGGTAGGATGCCGGTGGTAGGGAAACGCAACCACAGGATGTTGTTCAGCGCAATCGTGAACAGCAATAATATCGGGAAAAGCACCAGCCTGCGCCCTCGCAAGACCCGAAAGTCGTTGCGCCGCAGGTACAATGTGACCAGAAACAAGACGGCGTACAGCCCCAGCAGCGCGTAACCTTCAACGCGCAGCGAGGCCGTATCAAAAAGCGGTAATTCCCACTCGCCCAAGTTTTCCAGTTTCATAGGCGTGGCTCTTGACGCATCCCGTATGTGTTGTAAGGAACATCATAGTCAGATGTATTATAGCATTCAAGCTAACCGTTTGCAACAGCCATTTACTTTGAGAGTATTATAGTTCGGGGGTGAACTGTATTTACCGGCACGTTACCCACGTTGTGACCAAGGCGTTTTAACCCGCTGCTGCCGCCTGCAGGGTCGAGGATAACCCGCTGGGGGGCGTGGCACAACCGGGGACTGGCGTCTCGCTACACTAGCGGCCAGGGAACACTGCGTCCCGGTCCGGGTTGGGGGAAGCAACCGGCGGCTATCAGTTCATCCAGGCGTCTTTCAAGACTCTCCACCTCGCGGGGGGAGAGCAGGCGCTCGAGAACCTGGCGCAC
>CBFDAD010000350.1:0-1944 GCA_965602705.1 uncultured bacterium | reverse complement strand
GTAAAACGGGCTCGCTTGGCATCGGGTAACTCTGGCATGCGAGCGCGAATCTCTTCCACCCACTGGCGGCTGATCTCCAATGGCGGCAGGTCGGGCTCGGGGAAGTAGCGGTAATCGCTGGACCCTTCCTTGACGCGCTGAAGCACCGTGCGGCGGTTGGCCTCGTCCCAACCCAGCGTCACTTGTTCTACCTGGCCGCCGGATCGAAGAACCGCCGTCTGTCGCTCGATCTCGTAGGCCAACGCCTGTCGCACCGCGCGCAAAGAGTTGAGGTTTTTGATCTCACTCTTGGTGCCCAAGGTCTCGCTCCCCACAGGCCGCAGCGAAATGTTGGGCTCGCAGCGCATGGCGCCTTTTTCCATGTCGCCGCTGCTCACTCCCAGGTAACGCACGATGGTGCGCAGCTTGCTAAGGTAGGCATAGGCCTCATCGGCGGTGCGAAAATCGGGTTCGGTCACGATCTCCAACAGGGGCACGCCAGCGCGGTTGAAATCCACCAGGCTGGCGCCCTCCACGTGATACAACTTGCCGGCGTCCTCCTCCAGGTGAGCGCGGGTGATATCGATACGTTTGACGGGCGCGTCCTGGGGCTCAATCTCGATCCAGCCATCGTAAGTGAGGGGTAATTGGTACTGGCTGATCTGGTAGTTCTTGGGCAGGTCGGGGTACCAGTAGCTCTTGCGCTCCCAGAAGGTATGCCGGGCGATTTTACAGTTTAGCGCTAGCCCGGTCATGATGGTGTGCTCGACCGCTTTGCGGTTGATGACGGGGAGCATGCCAGGCATGCCGGTGCAGACCGGGCAGACGTACGTATTGGGTGGTACGTCGCCCGTGTCCTCGACCACGGCGCAGTTGCAGAACATCTTGGAGCGGGTGCGCAGATGCACGTGGACTTCTAGACCAATTATGGCTTCGTAAGCGGTCATAGACCTACTTTCTTTGTTTTGACTCTAGCCTCTAATAGCCAAAGAGCTGCACATCATGATCGTCTACTTCAAGCTCCAGCTCAGCCACAATTTCCCACAGTTCAACATAGACCTCAAAATCGTGTTCGCCAGCCGCCAACTGAGAAGACCCTGTTTCATAGGACGATCCCATGCCGATCACGTGTCGCTCCTCGTCGTAAGCCGTGACAACGACCAATACGTACTCGGTCAACTCTGGGCCGGGATTCCCCCACGTGCCGTTTACATAAAAGTAGTAGGGCCAGTCTGCTTCAAGGTCGTCATGCGTGATGATCAACAAGTCGTCGCGCGCGGGTTCGGCTGGCTCTGCTTCTACCACAACCTCGTAATTTTCCTCGATGGAAACGTCAAAAGGTAGCAAGATGAGAAAGCCAAAGGATAGGCTTTGTCCAGGGGTCAGGCTGGCGGCTGCAATCAGCTCGTCATAACCTTCCGGAGGTATGACGTCCTCCAGGGTAACGGGATCCCCATCCGGATCGTAGACCACAGGCGTGAGGGTCGTAATGCGCTGATGTTGGTCGGTGTCGTTGACCACTTCACCCGAGAGGTAGAGCTTCTGATACACATCATCATAGTGGGCGTAAACGTTCTTAAAGCTCCAGTTCTCGCCCGACGGCTCGAGCGTCACGGTAGGCGTGGGAGAGGCCTCGCTTTCAGTGGTCGGGGTGGGCGGGGTGCCGTCGTCGGTAGCCTCAGGCGAGAGAGTAAGTGTCGCGGTCGGAGGGGGCGTCCCCGAGGGCGGGGTGAGCGGCGACTCTGACAGCGTAGGTGTGGGCGAGAGGTCGCCGGAGGCGGTGGCAGTGGGGCGCAGGGTAGCCGTCGTGCCGGTATCAATGATGCGCGGCGTCGGTGTGGATGAGGGGATGGGGAGGGGCGATAGTTCAGCCGTGCCAGTCGGCGGGACGTCAATCTCCCCAGGTTCCTGTGAAAGCGTGGGTTGCAACCGCGTGGCGCTGGGCAAAATGGTGATACGCGGCGC
>CBFDAD010000349.1:0-1957 GCA_965602705.1 uncultured bacterium | reverse complement strand
CCGGGTCTCGACGACCAGTCCCACGTTGCGATGAGGTGCGGTCTCGTTCCAGCGCTGGGCCTGGCGCAGTGAGGTGGCCTGGCGCTCGTTCATCGCGTCCAGGCAACGACGCACGAACCAGCGCTGGTAATCGGCCGCATAGGCAGACCAGGTCCCGCCGAGAATGAGCAATTCGATCTTGTCGGTGGGGTGTCCGATGTTTTTCAGCGCCCGGATGCGGGCGACCGTCTGCTCAAAGGGGTCGAACTGGTGATAAGCGGCGCGCATCGCGCCGGGCTCGTCCGACAAGTAGCTTTTGGGCATGCGGGCTTCGGTGGGGCAAAAGATGCACTCGCCGGGGCAAGGGCCGGGCTTGGTCAGCACCGTCAGCGGGGCGACGCCGGAAAGGGTGCGCGTCGGCTTCATTTGCAGACGTCGCAGCGTCTCCCGATCAAAGGTCAACTTCCCCTGTTCGCACAGCTTGCGATAGCCACGCACCAGCTCGTGCTTGCCAAAGGTCGTTTTGCCATCCCGGGGGTGCCGGGCCAGGATGCGCCGCAGGTGGGTTGGCGTCAACTCCTCGGCGTTCTGCACCTGGCGAACGATGGCCAATATTTGGTCGCCGTAACGGTCCATATCGAGGGGGCCGTGGGCGGCCAGCCATTTCGCTTCGTGAGGCCGGGGTTTGGTGCTCATCTAGACCTTCTCTGGCGGCCGGATCGTGCTCGCGTTGACCATGTTGACGGAGGTTGCAGGTGGGCGTTCTCTATAGATTCCGCTTGCGGTAAAGCGTTTGTGCCTTGGCGACGGTGTCTGTCCCCTGCAGCGCATCCATAAACCACCCGGTAGCAATGCCCGCAGCAAAGGCCATACAGGCCAGCAGATAGGCGCGGAACAAGCGCTTCTTTCCGGATTCATCCGCGTCCCCGCGGCGGTGGATGCGTTGGGCGATGGGTATCACCGACAGTAAACCGGCGCTGAAAGGCAGGATCTGACGCGGTCCCGCGGGTAGCTCGCGCACACGGGATCGGAGCCGGTGGTACATCGCCAGCCCAGAGCCAAAAGCAGCCATCAAGTCAATAATCACTTTGCCTCTCGCTTTCTGCGTTGCAAAAGGTAACTACTCAGCCAGGGCGATTTTTTCCCGTCATTGCGAGGAGCGGAGCGACGAAGCAATCTCCACCTCGGAAATTGGAGATTGCTTCGCCGCAAAAAGCGCGGCTCGCAATGACAGGCTGAGCAGTTACCAAATGACGGTTATCCGATATTGATTATTGACGCCAGGTCTCACCTCCTTAACCTTCTCTCTCGAACGGTTTTGTCAACGCTGACGGACCACGTACCCGCTGCACAGTTACCACCAGGGCCAGGATGGTCAGGACGTACGGCATCATCACCGCAATATCCGACGGGATGGGGATGTCTAGCACCTGAACCCACAGTTGCAGGGAGTTGACCATGCTAAAGAGCAGGGCGCCCAGCAACACCCCCCACGGTCGCCAGCCGCCGAAGTAGACCAGCGCGACGGCGATAAAGCCCAGGCCACTGGTCAGGTTTTGCTGAAAAACGTTGAGCAAGGCGATAGAAAGGGAAGCGCCAGCGACACCGGATAGTATGCCCCCCAGGATGATGGTGAAATAGCGCACGCGGCTCACACTCACACCCAGCGAGTCGGCCGCCTCCGGGTTTTCGCCCACCGCTCTGATCTGCAGACCGAGGGTGGTTTTGTTCAAGACAAACCAGCTAATGGGGACCAGGGCGAAGGCGATGTAGACCAGGATATTCTGGCTGAAGAAGATCTCACCCACGCCGGGAAGATCGCTTAGCACCGGAATGGTTATCGGCGCAAAGCCACTCACGGTCTCCACGGTGCCCAACAGCTTTTGGAACAGCAAATCGCTCATCCCCAGGCCAAACAGGTAAAAGCCAATCCCGCTGATCCCCTGTTGCGCGTGGAGGTTTATGGTGACAAAGGCCA
>CBFDAD010000348.1:0-1963 GCA_965602705.1 uncultured bacterium | reverse complement strand
ATACCGGCAGCGGAGCTGGCCCCTGACCTGGACAGGGGGGTCAAGAGCACGATGTGGACCGTGGGTTGCGTTTTTATTATCCTCGCCGTAGCAGGCGTGCTGATTGCCGTGCTGGCTTTGGGCGCGCTGCCGGATGAGGAGTCGAGTTCAGGCGTGACTGTTTCAAATGTGGACCAGCCTGATGCCCTGCGGGTCTATAACTTTGGTCTGGCCCGCATGCTGCCCGCGGGTGATGATAGCCAACCCGACATTGTCGGCGTCACCCGCAACTCGGACGACACCGAGCGCATGGTCTATGTAGATTTTGACGTCGACCCCTATTTGCGCTGGCAAAGCGAACCTCTGGGCGAAGGGGCGGATTACGTTTTTAACCGCGTTGCAGCCAATGGCTTCTTTGTCTACCTGGCCTACGAGACCACCCTGGCGGCCTTTGACCGGCAAGACGGGACGATTGTCTGGCAGGCGGCGTTGAGCGACGAGATTCAGAATATTTGCAAGGACTGCCTGCAGGTTTTCGGTGATCGGGTGGTCGCGTTGACGGCCGATGGCGTGTTGAACGGCATCAACGCTCAAGACGGCGAACTGGCCTGGAGCGTGCGACTGACGGCCACCCCGCGCCAGTTGTTGAACCTGGCCGGGAAGGCGGGCGTTTTGGACGAGGAAGGCGACGTCGTAGGCATCAACGTGTACGAAGCGGCGACCGGAACCCTGATGGGACGGATCGTCCCCCAGTGCCCCAACGAGATTTTTCCCGAGCACCCGCAAACGCTGCGCATTTACGATCCGCTGCTGGTCTCTAGCGATGGGCAGAACCTGTACGTCCCGATCAGTAATTACGAACCCGGCTGCATCCAAAACTGGGATGCGGACACCTTGACCCAGGTCTGGCAGGCGACCACGCCACGGGACGTCATCCGCGCGCTGGACCGGGAACCCTACCTGCTCACGGCTGAGGCGCTTTACACCAGCGACGACCACAACTTATTCGTGGTCGATCTGGGAGATGGGACTTTTGGGGAGGTGTTCAGCGACGAGGACCACAATCTCGTCCCCCTGGCGGCCCAGGACGGCACCCTGGTCGTCCTGGCCGAGCGCACGCGCGGCACCCGCCAGTATTCGCTTTGGGGAATAGATAGTGCAACCGGATCCAAACGCTGGCAGTTCGCTCCCGAGGCGGAAGACCTTTACGACAAGGAAGGGAGCAACGTGATCCACAGCGATGGGGCGTGGAGCGCGGGCGTAACCCTGGACAAGGTCGTCGTACTACAAGCCTTTGCGGAGCCGAGTTACATCACCTTTACGGTCCTAAACCTGGCGGACGGCGCCCAGACTGGCAGTAACGAGTTTGCTCTCCAAGACGATGGATTCGCTTATTGGATCCAGGTGCTCGGTTGGAGCCGCGACCGGGTTTATCTGGAAATGGATGGCCGATTGCGGGTGATGGATTTTGTTGCGGCAACAGAGATTGCGTCGTGGCCGTGAGACACGGCGCGTCACCAAAGGGGACGGGGCGCTCGGGATAAGCATCTAGAAACCGCTTGTACTCGGCGTTAGTCACGGGGGTCTTGTCTATCCAGAATTCGGGCAATTCTACCTTTGTCGCGGGCCAACCGGCGACTGACCAACAAACTGGTGGAAGCGACCCAGGGTTATCAGCAATCCCTCGCCCGCCTGGGCGGAGAGGGCAAGCGCCACCTGAGCAGCTTTGTACAGGAGGTGATGAGGGCCGTTACGCGCTGAATCTCTTTTTTGGGGCTAGCGCCTCATCGGTTGACTCGATCAGCATAACGAAAGGGGGAGAAAACAATGTCCGAACTTGCAAAAGTAGCCATCGTCACTGATAGCACCTCGTCAATGACCCAGGCGATGGGGCGGGAGTACGGCGTCCACGTGATGCCCACCTATGTCTTGTTTGGCACCCAAGCCTATCGCGATGGAATTGACCTCGACGCGAAGCTGTTCT
>CBFDAD010000347.1:0-1966 GCA_965602705.1 uncultured bacterium | reverse complement strand
ACATCGAAGATGAGCGGTTGTACTATAAAGACGGCGAGTTCCACTCGGTCGGCCCTTTCGAGGGCATCAAGACGGTGAACTTTCCGGGTCCTATTGGCGAGCAAGAGGTCTGCTACATCCCGCACTCAGAGACCCTCACGCTGCCCAAGAGCCTGGGATCCAAGGCGGTCTCGGTGCACGGCTGTTTCCCGCCTCACGCCATGCGGCTGGCAAAGGCGCTGCTGGAATCGGGCCTGTATGGCGAAGAGCCCGTCACCGTCAAAGGTGTCGAGATCACGCCGCTAGAGTTGATGCACGAACTCCTCATCCAATTGCCAGAGAGCAAGCAGACCCCGCTGTGGGCTTATGGTTTGCTAGTCGAGGTCTTTGGCAAGCGGGATGGACGCGACGTAAAGATAAAGTTCTGGAACCGTCACCCGCCGATGGAAGAATGGGGCGGGCAGGCGGCCTACTATAAGAACATTGCCATTCCGCTGAGCATCGGGGCGCAGATGATCGCGCGCGGCGACGTCAAGCAGCGCGGCGTCCTCCCGCCAGAGTCGGCGATTGATCCCGAGATCTTTTTCGCCGAGTTGGCCCGACGCAAGATCGAGATCCACGAAAAGATCGAGGAATATCGTGTGATTTAGGGTTTGATGATTTGAGATTTGGTGATTGAACGCAGCTTAGTCAACGTCGCGCCTGGCGGGCCATCTTTCCTGGCTTGATGATCTTTGTGGCTATCATCTCGATCAACTATATCGGTGATGGATTGCGGGACGCTCTGGATCCCTTCAAGGTACTGAAAGAGGTAGGAGAAGTTTAACGGGCAAAAAGCCCTTCCAACAAAGGAAATTGGAATATATGCCAGTCGAACAACCGGCCATAGAGCCGATTCGGACCAACTACAAAGTTCAATTTCTCAGCAACGAGCAACTGGACCAGATGCAGGAAGCTACGCTTCAGATCATGGAAGACGTTGGCGTCAAATTCCCATCGGAAAAAGCACTGGCTCTCTTTGCCGACCATGGTGCTCAGGTGGACCACGAAACCCAAGTCGTCAAGCTGCCGAGAGACTTGGTGCACAAGGCGATGGCGACGGTTCCGCGCTATTTCAACGTGGGCGCTCGCGACCCTGATTGCGATTTTCACCTGGAAGATGGCATCACCTACTTTTGCACCGATGGCTGTGGTGTGGAGGTGATTGACTTTGAGACCCGCCAGCAGCGCGCCTCGTGCAAGGCGGACGTGGGGCGCATGGCTCACGTGGCCGATTACTTGTCCTCTATGGCCTTCTACTGGCCAATGGTCAGCGCACAGGACTATGGCAAAACAGCGCCGCTGCACGAACTGGATGCTTCTTGGAACAACACCATCAAGCACGTCCAGAGTGAAACAGTTATGGGCGAGGCATTCGTTCGCTACGCGGTCGAGATGGCCACGGTGGTTGCCGGAGACAAGGAGGAGTTGCGCCGCCGCCCTGTCTTCTCGCTGATCGTTTGCACCATTACCCCCTTGGTTCAGGACAAGGAGGGCATTGAGGGCGCGATGGTCATGGCCGAGGCGGGTCTCCCGGTCGGTTTCCTGGCGATGCCGACCCTGGGCACCACCGGTCCCGCTACTTTTGCCGGGTCGTTGGTTGTCGGCGACGCTGAGATCATCAGCGCGACGGTGCTCATGCAGCTCGTCAACCCCGGCGCGCCGGTGTCCCACTCGCTGATGCACGCCTGGGCTGACCCACGCTCTGGCAACTATTTGGCGTACCCCACTGACGCCCGCTGTCGTTACGCGCCAGTGGATATGGCCCACCATTGGGCTATGCCCGCGTTCGGCGGCGCTTTTGGCACCGAGAGCCACACGCCCGGCACCTGGCAAGCCGCCGCAGACGTGGCTATTGATCCCCTGCTGATCGGGTTGGCCGGGGCCGAGTGGGTGACAGGGATAGGGCTAAACAGGAGCTACACCCTGCTCTACCCCGAGGCGATCA
>CBFDAD010000346.1:0-1970 GCA_965602705.1 uncultured bacterium | reverse complement strand
GTGTTAAGGGCAATCTGGCCGTTGTGTCGCCAGACCAGGCCCTTGATGTGACTCAGGTCTTCCCGCTTGCGGCCCTCCGAGGCCGACAACGGCTGCCATTCGGGGTCGGTGTCGCTGAGAAGCTTGACGATCTGGGGATCTTGCTCACGACCCTCCAATGAGTCAATCAATTCCCGCAGCGTCAGTTCGGGCTCGCCCTTTAGAATAAAATCAAGGTTGGGATACGCCTCCATCGTTCGCTCCGGGATGGGCGTCACGTGGGTGCCAAAGGCGATGGTCTTGGCCCCCACGCTCGTGGCCAGGAAAGCGCCGTACATGTCGTTGGTCAGCGTTGGCGCTGTGACCTGTGTAAAGTAGTAACGCGGCTGCTTGTGGCGCAGCAGGTTGTGGAACTCTTCCCACGTCATGCGGGTGGCGATGGCGTCCACGATCTCGACGGTATAGTCTGGCATCAGCAGCGCGGCCATTTGGGCCAGTGAACACTGGGGCCAGATCATGTTTTCCCGCGAACGGCGGCCCACCCGGTGCTGCGACCGGATCCAGACAGCGCCGTCGGGCGCGGGGGGGTTGACTAACAAGACGTCTATAGCTTCGGGACTGCGCTTGGGAGCGATGAGGCGTAGCGTCGCATCGGCACTGGGGAAATTGGGCTGAGATAGCTTTTTTACTGCCCGAGTCCCAAGATTATGTTTAATTGAATCATTCGACATTCTAGAACTCTCCTCAAATCGCAAATCACAATTTGCAATTCGTTATTACCTGACAGGGTGTCCGTTCATGTCGTCTTCCACCAGTGTCTCGCGCTGGCTCAGCTCAGCGAGGATCTGCATGACGAACCAAGAGATAATTAGTTGCAGTCCCACTATCACGGTCATGGCGCCGCTTACCATCCAGAACCATAGGCGGGAGGTGTCCCAGCCAGTCAGGCCCAGAACCAGCGCCACGGCACCCAATGCCAGCCCGCCCACGAGGGCGAGTAGCCCCACCCAGCCAAAGTGTCTCTCCAGCGGGGTCTTGAACATCGGCCGGCCCAACAGTCCCTGGCGAATCGGTCGCTTGTGAAACAGCGTTATCAGGTAGTTAAAGGTTGCACCCAGGGAAAAGATGCTCACGCCCGCCACCAGCGCTACACCAGAAGTAAAGAGGCCAAAGACCCCCCACGGCCCCAAGGTGGTGATCCCTTGCAAGCGCATAGTCACCAGGATAGCAGCGATGATCCCGGACAGGGCTATCGCCGCTGCGCCGACGCCGCCCAGGATGCGGACAGGGTTGTAGTTCATTGCCGTCCAGATGATTGAGTTCAGAAAGCGAGTGCCATCACGCACGACGCTCAACTTGGAACGACCCGCCCGCTCGCTGTAGGTGATGGGCACTTCGATCATCTTTAACTCTTCGTGCAGGGCGCGGGTGCTCATCACCGGGGTAAAGTTGAGACCGTCCGGTAGGGGGTAGAGGATAGGCAGTGCCTCGCGGCGCAGCACCCTCATACCGCTGGCGCTGTCGGAGATGCGATGGTTGCTGATGAGGCTGATAAGATTGGCAAAGAAAAAGTTGCCGATCCGGCGCGTCATTGGCATCTCACTCTCCTCGCCCGCCATCCGGGAACCGATGACGAGGTCGGCTTCCTGCTCGATAGCAGCCTGGCAGAGTTGAGGGAAGAATTCCGGCGGATACGTGCCATCGGCGTCCAGGAAGGCCAAAAAATCGCCCTTGGCATTGTGGAAGCCGGTCTTGAGCGCCGCGCCGTAGCCTTTGTTGATCGCGTGGCGGATGAGGCGCACCTCCGGGTAACCCTCCACGATCTCGGCTGTCCGATCACGGGAGCCGTCGTCCACGACGATGAGTTCCATGTCCGGGATGCCGGCTTTGATTAGAGGCGCTTTGACAGAGAGAACCCGCTCTACAATGTCGGCAATACCGTCTTCTTCGTTGTAGGCTGGTATGACAACCGAAAGGGCATGCATGGTGTA
>CBFDAD010000345.1:0-1977 GCA_965602705.1 uncultured bacterium | reverse complement strand
TGCCTGAAACGCGCTCGGAAATGGCCCTGCCACTGGCGGTCGGGGATGAGGTCATCGGCGCGCTGACCGTACAGGGCACCAAAGAGGCGGCTTTTACGCAAGAGGACATCGCCACCCTGCAGACGATGGCCGACCAGTTGGCCATCGCTATCAAGAATTCGCGCCTGCACCGCCTGAATCAGGGTTTGTTGCGCCAGGCCGAACGCCGGGCGCGGCTGCTAGAGGCCGCCAACAAGGTGGGGCGGCAAACGGCGTCCATTCTTGATCTGGATGAACTGCTACCTATGGCCGTAGACATCATCTGTGATAGTTATGGCTTTTATTACGCCGGGGTCTTTTTGCTGGACGCGTGCGGTCAATGGGCCGTGCTGCACGCCGGGCGCGGCAAAGCCGGGCAAGCCATGATCGACGCGGGCCACAAGTTGGAGGTGGGTGGCAACTCGATGATCGGCGCGGCGATTGCCCAGCGCCAGGAGAGGATTGCGCTGGACGTGGGTTTGGAGGCGGTGCGTTTTGACAACCCGTTCCTGCCAGAGACGCGCTCAGAAATGGCATTGCCCTTGACCTGCCGCGGGCACGTCATCGGCGCGATGACGGTGCAGAGTGTCCAGGAAGCGGCCTTTAGCGATGAGGACGTCGCCGCGTTGCAGGCGATGGCTGACCATCTGGCCGTGGCCATTCACAACGCCCAATTGCTGCGAGACCTGGAACAGGCTCACGCTGAGCTCTTGCGCATCGCGACCTATGAGGCCCTGGCGACTTCGACCACCGAAGCCATTCACTGGATCGGCAACAAGGCGTTGCCTATCACGACCACGGTGGAGCGCGTGCAGACCGAGCTTGCTGCCGGTCAGGTGGACGCGGAGTCGCTGCGCGAGGATTTGGGCTTAATCGGTGAGAGTGCGCGCTTGATCGTGGACGTCAAAGAGAAGCTGATTGGTCCGGCCCTCGAACAATATCCCCGTTCCGCACTCTTGGCCGACGTGGCCCAGGCGGCGGCCTTCCACGTCGGGGTGCCGGCCGACCGGCTCACTATCGAGGTAGCGCCAGGTACACCTATGGGCGTAGCCGATACCACCCAGTTAGCTCGCGCGTTGGGCAACCTGTTCCAAAACGCACTCGAGGCCAATGCGGAGCACATCACCGTGACCGTCGCGCCAGCGGCTGACGACTGGCACGTGGCGATCAGCATCGCCGACGATGGCGATGGGATTCCGGCTGACATGGCAGATAAAATCTGGGCGCCCTTTGTGACCACCAAGGGCGCCGGTCACAGCGGCTTGGGGCTGCCCGCCTGCCTGCATATCATTTCCCAACTTGAGGGGCGCATCACGGTGGATAGTCAGCCGGGTCAGGGTGCGATCTTGACCGTTCTACTGCCCATCAGTTTCGATGAGCTCATCACCCCAGACCTCAGCCCGGCCCCGGCCCGCATCTTGTTGATCGACGACGACGACGACTGGGCCGGTTTCGTCGTGGACGCGCTGACTGCTGCGGGCAAGAGTGTCACACGTCAAGCGACCGCGGACGGGGGGGCGGATGCTGACCTGATTCTGGTGGACGAAGCGCTGGTAGCTATGCCTGTAAACGACGTCCTGGCGGCTTTGAAAGAAGCCGGGGTCGTTGAAAAAACGATCGTCGTAGCCGCCGCGATGAAGGTCGAGCGCACCACCTGCTATTTGCAGGCGGGGGTAAAAGACGTCGTGTCCAAGCCCTATACACTGAGCGAACTGGCGGCGCTCCTGGCTTAGGATTGTAACAGCCATCGTCATTCCGAGTATCCCAAAGCGCCCACGGCGTTATTCAGTGAGTGATAAACTGTTCCGAAAACTGTCATTCTGAGCGTAGCAGCCTGCCCTGAGTGTAACCGAAGGGAAGAATCTCGTTCTCGGCAAGCAGACACTTTTGCATAGCAGAAGCGAGATTCTTCGCCTCCGCTGCGCTCCGGCTCAGAATGTCAGGTTTTAGGGGCCGTCG
>CBFDAD010000344.1:0-1989 GCA_965602705.1 uncultured bacterium | reverse complement strand
GCTTTTCCGCCTGCTCCGCCTCCAACCTCACTCGATCTAGCTCCTTATTGACAGTGATGTCGTGCAACACAATCACCGTCCCCATTTCGCCCATGGGGGCTACGCTGGCGTGCAAGATACGCCCTTTATCAGTGGTGACTTGCATCAGTTGGGGCTCTTTCAGACGCACGGCGCTTTCTAAAAAAGAGAGCAACGCTTCGTCTTCAACTAGGTCCAGCCACGGATGGCCGTATGCTTCGGGCGCACTCAGCCCCAGCAACTTCTCAGCCGCCAGGTTGAGCAAGCTTGGATATCCATCAGCATCACTGACGATGATGGCGTCACCCGTGTTGTGAAGGATAGCGTCCAGCCGGTCGCGTTCCTCGCGCAACTGGCGGCGCGCGCGACGCAATCGCAACAGGGACCGCACCCGAGCCAGTAACTCGTGGCGGTTAAAAGGCTTGGAGATAAAGTCATCGGCGCCAGCCTCAATGCCCCGAACGCGACTCTTGACATCGATGAGGGCAGTCAACAGGATGACGGGAATTCCAGCGGTCGCCGGGTCGGCCTTTAGACGACGGCACAGCTCAAAACCATCCATATCGGGCATCATCACGTCCAGGATAGCCACGTCGGGTGGATCAGCGGCGACCGACGCCAAAGCATCCGCTCCGTTGGTAGCCGTGGTCACGCGGTAATCAAAATCAAGGTGCTCCAATTCCCGCTGAATCAAGGTCAGGTTGAAAGGCTGATCGTCTACAATCAACAAGTGTTGTAACTCAGTCATTGTCATCACCACCGGACAAAGATGCGACAGGCTTCGCTCTGGAGCCGAAACGACCAGCTTCGGCACGCACAACCCTGATTATATGGCAGACAGGCAGACTGCGCCAGTGCACAGGCCAATTAGGGTTGACGTGTCAGCCGAGCATAAGAGAGTATAGCACAAGCCGACTGATCCACAATGCCCCCCCCGTCCAGTCGAACAGTGTGTTAGTCAAGCGGACGATTCCTTTACTACCAATGGTTTTATGATAGAATACAATTACGTCGCTCATGACACAAATCTCCAGCAAAGGATCGAGGATGAGTCAACCCAACCTGTCCCCACGGCAGCGCAGCTTTGTTTTGGGCACACAACGCTTCATCTACTGGCTGTCCAAGCATTGGCTGGCCCTGGCTAATCTATTTATCTTTCTCTACGTCGGGCTACCCTTTGCTGCCCCGGTTTTTATGAAAGCGGGGTGGACCGGGCCAGCGCGCGCGATCTACACTATGTACAAACCCCTGTGCCACCAGTTGGCCTTTCGCTCGTGGTTCCTCTTTGGCGAGCAGCCGGTCTACCCCAAAGCCGAGTACCAGGATCTGTTTGGCCTGCACGACGCAAGCTTTACCGAATTGTACTCAGGAGCGCGAGAGTTCATAGGAAATGAGACGCTGGGCTACAAGGTCGCCCTGTGCCAGCGTGACGTCGCCACGTACGCAGCGCTCTTGCTAGCCGGCCTCGCCTACGACCGCCTGCGGCGGCGGGGACTGCATGCGATGCCCTTCTGGCTGTTCATTCTCCTGGGTATCCTGCCCATAGGCATAGACGGGGGTACCCAGTTCATAAACCTGGTCATCCCCAGCTTTCCGGCCCGTGAGAGTGTATGGCAATTGCGCACCCTCACAGGCGCGATGTTTGGCTTTTCCATCGCCTGGCTGGCTTATCCCTACATTCAAGAGGGGATGGACGAGACCAAACAGATGCTAGCCGAGCGCTACGGCTGGAACGGGCAAAACAAACCACCGCCTCCACCGCAGGCGGCCCGCGACAAAGTCGTCTAGATGTTGAAAGATCAAGAGAGGATTCATTGTCAAACCCCTGGTCTGACTCACGCACGCCCCCCCGGACGGCGAGAGCGTCATTGCAGACCATCAAAAGTGCACTCCGCCAGCACGCACTGGCACTAGGTATCGCCACCGCGTTGACGTTACTGGCCCTCGTGGTCGCGCTGATCCTGTTGGAGC
>CBFDAD010000343.1:0-1992 GCA_965602705.1 uncultured bacterium | reverse complement strand
AAATCGCCAAGAGTCAGCCCTCCAAAGCACAGAGCGCGCGCCATTCTGTGGACGCCTTAACCACGCACGACCTCGACCCTGGCGAACTGATCGAGGATACGCGACCCGCTCCGGCGGATAGCCCGTCAATGAAGCTGCTCTGGAATAGTGGTTGGGAATCGTAACGAAAGACGGGGTTGGCGCGGTGGCTTGTAACGAATCGCCTGACGTGCAGCCTATCTCCGCGCCGTTGGGCGGCAAATAACGATGACGGAAATACGTAAAGTTGTAATCAAACGTCGCATTATTCTATTATTGCTAGTGCTTCTTGCCCTGTTGATGCTTTGGGTGGCACTGACGCAACCTTTTGTTGTTCATCGTTTAGCTACCAGAGTCTTCACAGGTTACGAGATATATCAACTGAAATACCCCAACAGTTACCTTGTTGAGACAGAAACTACGGCGACATCCAAGATAACGATGGCGACTCACTACACTTACCACACCTCAGACGATATTGATACCGTTCGAGAATATATGGAACAACAGCGACCAGGTTTTGTTCATTTGCAGGGGTCCCGTGTGATAAACGAACCTACCTTTCGAAATACCATTTGTGCAGATGAAACGGCGTTTAGAAACATCTTTCAAGTTCTTAATAAAGGTAACCCTTGTATTGAAGTATCCATCTATCCCTCAGCCACTAGCGGAACGTCAATTAGAATAAGCGAACATTGGTGTAGTTTGGGTTTTCCAGCGTGGTTGAGAGGGCTGTAGATTTTTGTTTGGTCTACGTATAGGGTTCAATGAATTGCCGCCCAACACCCGCCGGAGCCGACAGCGCCTATCGGCGCTCATTGTGTCGCGGCTTTTTGGTTCTATTGACACACTTGTTCAGTGTGGTGGTTTCGCCCAACCGGCGCTGCGGCTCAGCTTTTCCGTTAGCGCAAACGCTCCGCGCCCGCGCCAACGGGGTGGTGGCTGCAAGCATCCGCTTGCCAGCCCACAGCTCGCAGCCGCCTGCTCGCAAGCAGCCTCCGACTGGCAACTGGAGCTGTCTGCGCAAGACACGGTAAACTTGAGAGATCTCTGCAAGTGACGCGGCAGCTCGGGCCTGGACGCTAGACCAGCTATGCCGCCCGCAGGGTAAAAGAGAGGATATTCCCCTCATCGCCGGCGCTTTCCAGACTGACGTCCCGGCCCAGCCTTTCCATAATCCGCCGCACGACGACCATCCCCACCCCGTCTTGTCGCTCAATCGTCATAGAAGGCCCATTGTCGCGCACCCAGAAACGCACGCCGTCTTCCTCGTCGGCTGTGGCGCCCAGCTCGATTTGGGGCGGCTTGGCGCCGTGGGCGATCGCATCGCTGATGAACTTGACCCACACCTCCTCGACCCACGGGCCGTAGCCCAGCGCCGTCGGCCAGGTATCGGGCCGGACGATATCCGCCTGATGCTCCTCGATCACGTCAGCCAGGCGTCCCAGGGCACCATCGACGACGGCCCCCATGTCCAGAGGCCCGAGATCGGTGTGCCCGATCTGCCGCAGCCCGGCCAGCAACAGCAGCTCATCGATGATCCCATCCATCTTGCGCGCGTTCGAGGCAATGGCGCGCAGGGAATTGCGCAAATCCTTCTGCGCCATCATACCACCAATATCATCCAGCATGTCGGCAAAGCCGATGATCGAGGTTAGGGGGGTCTTGAGATCGCGGGCCATCGTACGAGCCAGGGCGTCCAGCTCCTCGTTACGCGCCTGCAGCTCCTCAAGCTGCACCGCGAGCCTCTGCTGCAGCGCTCGCAGCGACAGGTGGGTGGTGACCCGGGCCACGACTTCTTTCATCTGAAACGGCTTGGGGATATAGTCCACGCCTCCGGATCCAAACGCCTTGACCTTGTCATCCACGCGCTCCAACGCGCTGATAAAGATGACGGGGATGTCACGCGTCTGGGGGTCGGCCTTCAGTTTCTGGCAGACCTCGTAGCCATCCATATCGGGCATCATGATGTCG
>CBFDAD010000342.1:0-1997 GCA_965602705.1 uncultured bacterium | reverse complement strand
CGAGGTCAAGACATTCTTCTCACCGACGATTTCTATCAACTGTTGGATGATCCTTGGGTCCACGGCTATCTCCTGTGTTTCAATCAAACGGGCTGAGATATCGAATTCCTCATTGGCTGGGCACTAACGTGAAGCCTGATTGTACGCTCGATCCAGCAGCACCACCGGATGGACGACCTGCATACGCGTCTCGATCCCGCGCCGCTGCAGCCCGACGGTGAGCTGCATCTGGCAGCCGGGACAACCGCTGGCGACGTAATCGGCACCCGTCGCCTCGACGTTATCCATCTTGCGCTCCAGGATCGCCAGCGAATTCTCATAGTGGGTGATCAGTTGCGAGCCAGCCGAGCCACAGCACCAGTCGGCCTCCTCCATCTCGACCAATTCTAATCCGTCGATCATCTGCAGCAGTTGTCGCGGCTGCGCGCTGACCCCCTGCCCGCGCACCAGGTGGCACGGGTCGTGGTAGGTGACCCTGGCATCAATGCGCCCTGCGGGTTTTTGCAGCGGTATCTCAGCCAGGAACTCGCTGACGTCGCGCACGCGGCTGCTAAAAGCCTGCGCCCGTTCGGCCCAGCGTGGGTCGTTAGCCAGATAATCACCGTACTCCTTGAGGGTCGAACCGCAGGTGGCGCAGTCGGTGACGATGACATCCACGTTCCACTTTCCAAAGACCGCGATGTTGTGACGCGCCATGGCGCGCATCTCATCCTGACGGCCATAGCCCAACGCTGGCATGCCACAGCACTGCACATCATGCGGCGTCACCACCTCACAGCCGTTGCGAGCCAGCACGCGCACCGTTGCCGCGCTAGCCTCGGCAAAGATCAAATCCTGGGCACATCCCAGGAAAAAGCCCACTCGTCGCGGTCCTGAGCCTGTCGAAGGGCGGCGAGGTCCTGAGCCCGTCGAAGGACGCCGTGATCCTGAGCTTGTTAAAGGACGCCATGATCCTGAACCTGTTGAAGGACTTTGTGATCCTGAGCCTGCCGAAGGACGCCATGGTCCTGAGCTTGTCGAAGGAGACCGCTCGTGGACTGCCGGTGTCACCTCGGGCAGACGACTCCGCAACGGACGACCTGGCAACCGGGGCAACTGGCTCTCCAGATCGCGCAACTGGGACGGCAGCAGGCGGGTGATGCGCAAGGCGTTCGCTATCGAGCGCAGGCCCAATCTTTGGTACAGGCGCAGTGGCAAAGTCGCCCACCCCATCCGCCCCGGGTAGGGCATTAACCCACCAAAGAGCGCCTTTTTCCAGGTGCTAGGCTGGACCTGCTCGGCCACGTAGCGCATTTGGAGTGCCAGGTCAGCCGGCTTGATGCCCACTGGACAGATGGCGTTGCAGGCCAGGCAGTCCATGCATTTTTGCATCAGGTCTTTAAAGTTGGGGGACAGCTCTAACTCTTCCTCCATCGCCTTGCGGATCAGCATCACCCGCCCACGCGGCGACTCGGTTTCTCTCAAGCTCGTCAGGTAAGTCGGGCAGACGGAAAGACACAAGCCGCAGCGGATGCAAAAGAGGTACTGTTCTTCGGTTGGAGCTTTGATGTTCTCAAATATGTTGTTTTTCATCGCTATTCCGGATTTGTCACTATGGGTAAGGTATGCGTGGCATGGGGAATGATCAGCACGTCCAACTGGTCACCCAGCTCGCGGACGACCCGTGTCAACGCTTCGTCCATCGTATTCGCTGGGATCATCTTACATTCGCGCACGATGTCCGGGTATTCGCTGCCAACGACGATCACCTGGACCTTTTCCAACTCCTTGGCCATCACAAAGGCCCGTTGCGCCCCCGGCGGATAGCCGGTCCGGCGGAGTTGCTCCAACAGCGCCGGCATATCAGTGGCGTTTTTCATCTTTTCGTAAAAGCGCTGCTCACCCACTCCCTCGCCTATGCCTTCCGGACAAGGGGCTGCGATAATCACGATGCCCCCTTCCCTGACCACCGGCGTCGGAGCGAAAAAGGGATAGCTCGCGCCTCGACTGGCCTGATA
>CBFDAD010000341.1:0-2012 GCA_965602705.1 uncultured bacterium | reverse complement strand
CCGCTGGGTCATCGTTTCCAGGCGAGCTAACTGATGCAGACCGAGCGCTGCTTGTATATCTGTCATGTTATACTTGAAGCCAGGGACGCAGACCTCATAGTACCAGGAGCCCTCTGACGAATAGCGCTTCCATGCATCGCGACTGATGCCGTGGAGCTTCAGGATGCGCATTTTCTCGGCGTATCCGTCGTCGTCTGTGGTGATCATGCCGCCCTCGGCGGTGGTGAGATTCTTGATGGCGTAGAAACTAAAGACCGTGGCCGGGCTGAGCGATCCGATGCGCCGCCCACGCCACTCCGCCGCCACCGCGTGGGCGGCGTCTTCGACCACGAGCAGCCGGTGAGCGCTGGCGATTTCGCTGATGCGGTCCATGTCGCAAGGATGCCCGTGCAGTTGTACAGGGATGACCGCTTTTGTCTGCGGCGTGATGGCGGCTTCCAGGGCCTGCGGCGCGATGTTGAGCGTGTCTGGCTCCACATCCACGATGATAGGCGTGGCGCCCAGGTGAACCACCACGTTGGCTGTGGCGCAAAAAGTCATTGTGGGCACGATCACTTCGTCTCCGGGGCCGATGCCTGCCCCGGCTAGCGCCACGTGCAATCCCCCTGTGCACGAATTGACGGCGATGGCGTGACGAACGCCGATGTATTCGGCAAAACGTCCCTCGAACGCTTTGGTCTTGGGACCGGTCGTGATCCAGCCCGAGCGCAGCGTGTCCACCACCTCGTCAATCTCAGCCTGCTCAATGTCAGGGCGATTGAAAGGCAGAAATTCTTTGCGCACCGGCGCATCAGTCAAAACGTCAAGTGTCTGTTCTGTCATCGTCTCCTCCTTTGATGCCATTCGTTAATGGTTGTTCGCACGATATGTCTGAACAGCTTTATCAACAAAATCTACAAAGAGCGGGCCAATGGTCTGATTGGCCAGGGCATTCGGATGCGAGTCCGTGCTGTTGGGGTCGCGCTGGTATTCGGTTCGCAGCGTATTGGTTACTGGGCTCGCCAGCAGGTCAAAGAAATCAAAGACAAACAGGTTTGAACGCCCTGCCAGGAACTCATCTGACTTGAGCCAATTGGTCAAAGCGCGAGCCCTGGCGGCTTCTTCCAGGGTAGTTTTCGCCGGATGCAATGGCGGCGTGGTGAGAAAAATGAATATCCTGTCAGGACGTTGGTCAATCGCGTCGCGCATTCCCAGATACCAGGTCTTGTGCTGCTCGAGCATCTCCTCGCTTATGATGGCGCTGTTCGGGAAACAGGATTTAAAGATCAGCACCTCGTGTTGCAGCAAGCGGCTGAAAGCATTGTCGGGCGGGTCGCGCACCGGCTGGGCAAAAAGGACGGCCAGGCCTTCAGGGTTTGTGTTGCCCCCGCCCCTGACCCCAGGCTTGATTTCAGGTATATCGTAACTTGTCCCCGTGCGCGTGCCATCGGGGCGCGTCAACCCTTTGGTGTTATAGTCGTGATCCCAAAACTGGTAACCTCGCTGAGTGAACAGGGCTCGCACGTCACCTTGCGCAATCAAATTGTGCCCGGTGGAGTGATGCAAGAAGATCAGGTTGGAGTATGTCCCGTCGGTCTCAACCCGTTCGGTGCTCACCGGTAGCGGACGAGCTAACCGCCCCTTCAGCCAGTTCCAGGCTCGTTTGCCAAAAAGCGCGACGAATGCCACACTCGCGACAAGAATCACGACTATGCCTATATAGAGATATTGTTTGGTCATGACGGTGTATCCTTCTAGTTTTTGTATACTGTGGTCATATGCATGTAAGTCCGTATGTGTCAGCTAAAATTTTGATGATGCGACATAGTCCTTCGTAATCAATGGTAGATATATGTTCAGGTAGGGCCAGAAAGCGTTGTTGGAGAGCCCAGACCAGACCCCCGCACTGTTCTGCGACTTGAGGGCCAGGTAGAGAGTGCCACCGGTATAGTCCACGGGCGTGGTCAACCATTCGCTGCTGCCAGGCTCGGACGCGGTAAAGGGCACGGTGACGATGGAGGCGCGGCTCCAGT
>CBFDAD010000340.1:0-2021 GCA_965602705.1 uncultured bacterium | reverse complement strand
ATGTCATAGTCCTCGATAAACACGATGTGGTTACGAAACTCTTCACGCCGCGCCTGATGGATGATCTCTCTAATCAAGTTCTTTCCAACGTCATCACGCGGATGAGCCTTACCAGCGAAAATGATTTGCATAGGTCGCTCACGACCACCTAACAGTCGCGCCAGTCGTTCTGGGTCGTGAAAGAGAAGCGTTGCGCGCTTGTAGGCAGCAAAGCGGCGTGCAAAACCAATAGTCAACGCGTCAGGGTGGAGCACCTCGAGTGCTATGGCAACCTCAGCCGGCGGCGCTCCGCGCGCTCTGAGCTGGGCGGCCGATCGACGACGGGCAAAGGCCGCCAGTCGCTCCCGTCGCCGTTCGTGGGTGCGCCACAACTCTTCGTCGGGAATTTCCTCCACCCGGGACCAAACCTTTAGCTCAGCGGGCCTGGCAATCCAGCGCGGGCCCAGGTAGCGATCAAAAAGGCCGGCCATGTCTTGCGAGATCCAGGAACGCGAGTGAATTCCATTAGTGATGGACTCGATGGGCACTTCGTCTGCCGGCAAGCCTGGCCACAAGTTCTGCCACATCCGCCGGGCGACGACGCCGTGCAACTGGCTGACCCCGTTGAAGCGACTGCTCAAGCGGAGCGCCAGCACGGCCATGTTGAAACCCTGATGCGGGTCCTGAGGGTCCTCACGGCCCAGCGCCAGGAACTGATCACGCGTCAGGTGCAGCGACGGATAATAGTGCGCAAAGTAGGTCTCCATCAAATCAGGTGGGAATATGTCAATGCCCGCTGGCACGGGGGTGTGAGTGGTAAACACATTTCCGGCCGCAGTCGCTTCGTGCGCCTCGTCAAAAGAGAGCCCGTGTTTCGCGATCAACGTGCGGATGCGCTCCAGCCCCAGGAAAGCGGAATGTCCCTCATTCATGTGATAGACATCGTAACACATTCCCAAAGCATCCAGAACGCGGATACCACCGATGCCCAGCACAATCTCTTGCTTGATGCGCATCTCGACGTCGCCACCGTAAAGTTCGTCGGTGATGTCCTGGTCTTCCCGCGAGTTGGCTGGCACGTTCGTATCGAGCAGATAAAGAGGGACGCGTCCCACCTGCACACGCCAAACCTGGATAGTCACAGCGCGACCCGGCAAGTCAACGGTCACGGTGAGCGGGCTCCCGTCCTCGCGACGCATCAACGTAAGGGGCAAGTTGTAAAAATCGTTGATGGTATAAGATTCTTGCTGCCAACCGTCGGCATTGAGATATTGGCGGAAATATCCCTCTTGATAAAGCAACCCCACACCGGCTAACGGCAATCCTAACTCGCTGGCCGACTTGAGATGGTCAGCGGACAGACAACCCAGGCCGCCGGAATAAATGGGCAAAGATTCGGTGAGCCCAAACTCGGCCGAAAAGTAGGCAATACAGGGCTTGTCCGAGCGACCAAAAGTCTTTTGATACCAGGTCTCGCCCTGCATGTAGGCCTTCAGGTTCTGGCACACCCGCTCTACCTGGGCGATAAAGCCATCATCCGCAGCGGCCGATCTCAATCGCTCCTGGTCGATCTTGCCCAACATGAGCACCGGGTTATGATAGCATTGTTCCCACAGATCCCGGTCGACACGGCGAAAGACGTTAATCGTCTCGTGATCCCAGGTCCAGCGCAGGTTAAAGGCCAGTTCTCGCAAACATTCCAACTTTTCCGGTAGAGAGGGCGCGACGACAAAAGTGCGGACAGGGGGCATCTTGAACACCTCCAGCGTAATGTAACTCAGTTGCGCCGCCAGCCCTGGGTGGCGCAGACGTGCACAAAACATCACGTCAGCCGATACTATAATCGGATTATAGCATCACTGCGCCACAAAAGAAAACGCCGCCTTACTCTCCACTTTGACAAAACCTTTATTCCCCTACTCTTTTCGCCTCGCGAACTGGCGCAAAGAGAACGGGTGCGGTAAAATAGGCAATGTTGTTCCTGGAGGCACTATCGACGCCCCTGGCACACAGCACATTTGACAGATCATGTGAGGAGATTT
>CBFDAD010000339.1:0-2034 GCA_965602705.1 uncultured bacterium | reverse complement strand
GGGATCGATCGGTGGCTCGCCACCGGCCAGCCGCCGGTAGGTCTCGGCAAAGTCTCCCGCCGAGGGTTGCGACGTGGTGGGCAAGCTGTCGGTCGCTGCCAGCAAGCGATAGAACTCGTGCGGCTGAATGTCCACGCCTTCGCGGTAGGATTTGTCGTCGAGGGTGACCACGAGGGGAACGACGTGAATGTTCAGTTCGGCCATCTGCTCTGAGGACAAGTATACGTCTGTACCGCTGTCGGTTACGATTTGCATTGTCAATTCTCCTTATTGCGCATATGCCAGGTGGGCAACCTGGCCCCGGACCATTCGCAGTAAGCCCTGAGCGTAATGATCCGCTCCAGCTCGGCGTCGCGCGCACGGTAGACGGTGGCAAAGCCGCCGTGGCCGATCCCCCCGAGGATCTCGTACCGGCCCAGATGGGCTGGCGTTTCGGACATGGTCATCACCCAGAACGAAGACAATCAGAACTGTCAAGCAGCGTTGACAGGAGATCCAGTAAGCAGGAGATACTACGCGAGGCAAGATGTTTGGGCCAACGAAAACGCGATACCCCTCACACGGAACCATATTAGCATAGGTCACGGGTAAACACAAGACACCACACTGAAAAACCTCAGACGGACAAACGGACAGCGCAACGAACGACACATCTGCGCAACTTGACAGCCCGCCAATGCAGAAGTATATTTAACGTGACAATGTAGTCGACGCGGAAAAATTGTGGCGCTCTGGCGCGCCTGGCCACATAACTCCTGAGCGATCCAGGAACAAGGCCTCTTCATCGCAGCCCAAGTAGATAACAATTGCCAATCTTTGCGACCGCTGCTGGACGTGATCCTGTGACGACAGATGCGCTTTACGAATCACGTTTTTACGAATCACGAATCCACGAATCACGAATTTACGAATCTACGCCATAATCGAGGTCAAGAGACATGCGCATAGGACTGGTCGGTATGGGCAACCTGGGGACGGCGCTGGGCAATCTCATCGTCTCTAATGGCTACGAAGTCATCGGCTGGGAGTACCACGCCAGCGTCGCCGAAGAGATCAACACCCGCCACACCAACACCCGCTTCCTGCCGGGCGTCGCGCTCGACCCCAATCTAAAGGCCACCACGGACCTGCAAGAGGTCTTTGAGAGCTGCCAGGTCATCTTTGTCGCCATCCCCTCCGTGTTCATCAAACCGACGCTCCAGCCCATGCAAGACCAGGTCGCCCCCGACGTCATCCTCGTGAACCTGGCCAAAGGCATCGACGCCGAGACCGGCCTGACCTCGTACCAGACGTTGTCCGCGCTGTTTCCCCACAACCGCACCGTCATGCTGTCTGGCCCCTCTATCGCCAACGAATTCGCCCGCGAGCTGCCCACGGTCGTCGTGGTTGCCAGCAAGGACCGGGCCGACCTGCTCCGCGTCTCACACATCCTGGACACCCGCACCTTTCGCACCCGCTTCTCCGACGACACGATGGGCGTGGAACTGGGCGGCATCCTCAAAAACATCTATGCCATCGGTCTGGGACTGTTTGACGGCAAGGGCATCACCAGCGTCAACTTTCGGTCCGTGTATCTCACCACCGCCCTGGAGGAGATGACCAAAGTGGGCGTGAGTCTCGGGGCCAAAATGGAGACCTTTCTACAGCTCTCGGGCATCGGGGACCTGCTCGCGACGTCGCTGAGCCAGCACAGCCACAACCGCCGGATGGGCGAGTTGCTGGCCCAAGAGCTCACGCTGGAGGAAATCAAGGCAGAAATGGGGGTGCTGCCCGAGGGCTATAACACGCTGAAGCTGATGCTGTACGTCGCGGAGAAACTTCACGTCTCTATGCCGTTGGCCAAGGGCTTGTGGGACGTGATCAACGGTCGCTACGAAGCTCAAAAATTCATCCTGTGCTTCATCAGGGACTTTGTTGACTGAACCATCCCTCACCACACCTACCAACGGCGCTGAAGCGCCCACTACAAACCTTGGCGCCGCAAGCAAGCGCGTTGTATCCCTTTAATTGGCCCTGCTGCGGTCCATCGTCAAC
>CBFDAD010000338.1:0-2084 GCA_965602705.1 uncultured bacterium | reverse complement strand
CCGCGTAAACTCAAGCCGGTGTCTGAGTTGCCACCCTTCGAAAAGTTCTGGGACAAAGCGACTAGTGGTCTGTTTCATAAGTTTTTGGGGCACAGTTGGCGAAGTCCTTGAGTGCATCAAGACGCTTCTTCAAGTCGTCGGCGGTGAACTTCCAGTCGAATGGTTTAGCGGTTTCTTGGTAATAGTCTTGAAAATCAGTCAGGCGCTTCGTCAGGGTTTCCACGTCTGCTACATCCATTGGCGTCAGTGCCTTGCGTTGCACGATTGAGAAATAGATCTCGATCTGATTCAACCAACTGGAATGGGTTGGTAGGGAGACTGCCACTGCATTGGGATACATCTCTTGCAGTCGCGCTGGGAAAGTGCTGGGATGGTGAGCACAACCGCCATCTACGATCCAAAAGGTACGAGATGAGCTATTGTAAGGTTCTTGAGTCATCAGCTTATGGATCAGCTCATTGAACGTGGCGATACAGGTGTTAGAAGCCACGCGGCCAAAGACCCGGCCTCGGAAGACATCCCAGGCCGCGTGGTAGGCGACCGTTCCCAAGCGCTCATATTCAAATTCGACCCGTTGCTCGTAGCCGGGAATGGCTGGCAACCCAGGGTGGCAGCGCTTCAGCACTTGAATGGTCTTCTCGTCGGCTGATAGGACATAGTCATCTGGCCCCAGGCGTTGGCCTTGCCAGAAACCGGCGTACAAATCCAAGACGACACATGCTTTGACGACGAAATCCGGGTCTTTTGGGAAGAGCCAGTAGCTGTACTGCCACGGTTTCAGTGCGTTTTGGGCCAGGATGCGTGCAAAGCTGCCATAGCTGAGGTCAACCAGTCCGTCTTCTTTGATAACCAACTTGTGCAAGTCTGTCGTTGAGAAGCGGCTGAGAGGTTGCTTGCGTTGGTGTAGTATCTGACACACCGTAGCAACAACCTGTACCCGCTTCTGAGCACCGTGAATAACTGGACGGCCACTGCGCGGCAAATCCATCAGGGCCGCCACAGAGCCTTCTGACCGGCGTTCCAGGAATCTCTTGCGCTGGTTCAGCACCGTTTGCTCGCAGCAGTTCAAGCTAGCTGCTGTCCCGGCTATTGTCTCTCCGGCGCTGGCCATCAGGATAATCAGAACGCGAATGACCAAACGAGCACTCTTGCAACCCTTGCGTTTAGCCTGGCGAAGCTCTTGCTTCTCTTTCCCGCTGAGCTTGATTCGGTATTTGTAAGGTTCGTGTGCTATTGGTTGAGACCTCCCTTCTCAGGATGGCCTCAATCATACCCTAAAAACTTTTGAAAGTCACAACTAGTCACAGCCTTGGCCTGCCAGGAAAGGAAAGGAGCGAACCATGCCCGAAATCCGCTGCTGCGTCCTTGGCGCCACCGGTTTCATCGGCGGGCAGATCGCCTGCGCGGCACTTGCCGGCGGCTTGCAGGTGCGCGGTATGCGCCGCCGCCCGGGGGCGACCGGCGCTATCAGCGACCTAGACGTCGAGTGGGTGACCGGCGACCTGGCCGACCCGGCCTCACTGGTGACGGCGATGCGCGGCTGCCCGCTCGTCTTTCACGCTGCGGGCTACTATCCGCATCGCGCCCGCGACCTCCAGGAGACGGTGCGCCACGGCGTGACCGGCATGCGCAACGTGTTGAGCGCCGCGGTCACCGTCGGAGTCAAGCGGCTCGTCTACACCAGCGCGCTCACCACCGTCGGCCCGCCCGCTGACCCAAGCCGGTTGGCGGACGAGCACGACCTGTACACACCCGGCTCCGTCCCCAATCCCTACTACGAGGTCAAGTGGGCGATGGAGATGGAAGCACTGCGCGCCGCAGCCCAGGGGCTTCCGGTCGTCGTCGTTCTGCCCACGGCCGTCTTTGGTCCCGGCGATGTCAAGCCGACCACCAGCTCGCTCCTGCTGGCGGTGGCCCGCGGGCGCGTCCCCGTCTACGTCGAGTGTGCGATGAACGTCGTGGATGGGCGGGACGTGGCGGCGGGACACATCGCCGCCGCCAAGCAGGGCCAGCCCGGTCGGCGCTATATCCTGGGCGGTCACAACCTCACCGTCCGCGAGATGCTGGTCGTCGCCGCAGAGGCC
>CBFDAD010000337.1:0-2137 GCA_965602705.1 uncultured bacterium | reverse complement strand
GGATCTGTCGCTCTTCGTCCCGGTGTGGGTAGGTGATGACGACCTTGAGCATGAAACGATCTACCTGGGCCTCGGGTAATGGGTAGGTGCCTTCCTGCTCGATGGGATTCTGCGTTGCCAGCACCAAAAAGGGTTCTTCCAGTTTGTGAGTGGTGTCGCCGATGGTCACCTGGCGCTCTTGCATCGCCTCCAACAGTGCGCTTTGGACCTTGGGCGGGGCGCGGTTGATCTCGTCGGCCAGGATCAGGTTGGCAAAGATTGGTCCCTGGCGCGGTGTGAATTCTCCTGTGCGTGGGTTATAAATCTGTGTGCCGATCAGGTCAGCCGGGAGCAGGTCGGGGGTGAACTGGATGCGTTGATAACTGGCTTGGATGGCCTCAGATAGTGTTTTGACGGCCAGCGTCTTGGCCAGACCGGGTACGCCCTCGATAAGAATGTGGCCGTCGGCCAACAAGCCGATCAGCAGCCGTTGGACCAGCCGTTCCTGGCCTACGATGACCTTGCCGATCTCGGCCAGCAAATCCTGGACAAAGACTGCCTCTTGCCGCACGCGCTCGTTGATCTCTTGGACAGTTGTCTCCATGGCGTCTCCTTCACGCTTGAAATGTAACGGACGAATCCGCACTCTGATTTTACCCTGAGGCGCAAAGAATTTCAAGCCGCGGGAAGCGGGGAATTTCACTTCTTGACAACCATGATGCGGCGAGTATAATAATAGCGCCCCGTCAAGTCGGCTCCATCACAAACAATGAAGCGAAATATGCGACGGCTATCTTCTCGACTTGCACAATTCACCTTTGTCACCGCATACTATGCGAGCTAAAGGAGGACCCCATGATTTCATTTGAACCCAGTGAAGAACAACAGATGCTCATCACTGCGGTCAAACGGTTTGCCGACCGGGAGATACGCGCCGTTTACCGCGACTGTGAGGAGGAAGGAGAGATACCCAAAGATCTGATCCAAAAGGGATGGGATCTGGGCTTGATCCCAGGTGGCATCCCTGAGCAGTACGAGGGCTTTGCTGAGGAGCATTCAGCCGTTACCGGGGCACTGTTTGCCGAGAATCTGGCGTGGGGCGATTTGGCCATCGCCCTGCACCTGCTGACGCCGGGGCTGGTGGCCTATCCCATTTTGCTGTGCGGTACGGAAGAGCAGAGAGAGACTTTGCTCCCCCAGTTCTGCGATGAGGACTATAAACCGGCCACAGCGGCCCTGATTGAGCCCAGCATCCAGTTTGACCCTGGTGCGCTGCGGACGACAGCGGTTCTGGACGGCGATGCTTATGTGCTCAATGGGCGTAAGGCGTATGTCCCGCTGGCTGTCGAAGCTGACTTGGTTCTGGTTTACGCCGCCGAGGATGGCGCGACGCAAGGCTTCCTGGTAGAAAAGGGGACCGCCGGTCTTGAAATCGGCGAGCGCGAAAAGAACATGGGCGTCCATGCACTGGCCACCTATGGACTCACGTTGAACGATTGCCGCGTTTCGCGGGTGAACAAGCTAGGCGGTGAAGGAGGTTGTGACTTGGACAAGCTCATGGCCTATTCCCGCGTCACCACGGCGGCAATGGCGGTGGGAGTGGCGCGTGCCTCCTACGAGTATGCGCTGGCCTACGCCAAAGAGCGAGAGGCCTTTGGCGAGCCTATCGCCTCGCGCCAGGCCATCGCGTTTATGCTGGCTGAGATGGCGATTGACATTGATGCGGCCCGGTTGATGACTTGGGAGGCCGCCTGGCGGCTGGACAAGGGCAAGGACGCGACCAAGGAGGCTTATATCGCCAAGCTGTTCGCCGACGACATGGTGTTGCGGGTCACCGACGGAGGGGTACAGGTGCTGGGTGGCTACGGTTACATCCGTGAGTACCCGGTCGAACTCTGGCTGCGCAACGGCCGTGGCTTTGCGATGTTTGATGGGCTGGCGATGGTGTAGCGAGAGACCCATTGCACCTGGCACTTTAAGGAGAGTAGACGATGATAGATTTCGAACTACCTGAACGCGTTAAACAGCAGCACGCCATGATTCAGGCGATGGCTGAGACGTTCATACGCCCGGTTTCTCGCGAGCTAGATGAAAAGGAGCACGAGAAGCCCTGGGACTTTATCAAAACCGTCTGGCCGGTGATTCAGATGCAAGAGGG
>CBFDAD010000336.1:0-2183 GCA_965602705.1 uncultured bacterium | reverse complement strand
GATATCTTTGTGATTCCGATCTCCGTAAGAGTAAACGACACGGAGATTGAGACAGGGTATGGACAGCCTTGGCCAAAGGAAAAACACGATCTGGGGTTCTATTTGGACTTGGCTGAAAAGAGCGGCTTCCAGGTTGTCGAGCAGCAAGAGCAAGAGCGCATCTTTTTCTTGCAGCTCCGAAAGCCATGACCCGAATTTGTCCTTCTCTCAGCATTTGATCCAGAGGACCTGGTAGGGCGCTAAACTCAGCGTCAATGCGCCTCGTTCGCCCACCGGATAGCGCGTGCCGGTCACAAGGTCTCGCACGGTGCTGCCGTATGGCACGCCCAAATCGTCCAGGTTGGCCCGCCAACGTCGGTCTCTGTCTGAGACGTTGTGGATGCACAGGATGTGCTCCTGGCCGTCGGGCGCGGTGCGCATCAGGGAGAACAGCGCGTCATTGCCCGGGAGAACCTTTTGCGCGCCGTTGGGGTGAAAGGCTCGCTGTGAGGTGCGGGTGCGCAAGAGATGGACGTATCGCTCAACGATCTGACGCCGCAGCGTCGTAGGGTCGGCTAACGCCGCCTCCAACTCATCCCGTCGCAACTTTTCGCGGTTAATGGTCCGGTAGCGCCCCGTCTGTTGAACGCCTTCTCGATAGCTCCGCGACCCCAGCAAGCTATGCAAATAGATGCCCGGCACACCAGCCAGCGACAGCATGATGGCCTGCGAAGCCAGGAAGCGGCGAATCTGTAACTCCAGCCCCTCTTCCTCCACGGCCGCCGGGTCGGAGAGCGCATCAAAGTACGAAATGTTTAGCTCGTAGGGGCTTTCGGTCCCGTCGGGATTGGTCATGCAAGAGACAAATCCACCGTGGGCCTGCGCCTTTTCCACCAACTGCTGGAATTCCCCTCGATCGAGGATACCCTCGGCCGGGCGCACGCCGACCCCATCGTGAGAAGCAGTAAAGTTGAAAAAGGTGGTCGTCTCTGAGGGAGTAGCCAGGTCAGCGGCCCATTCGCTCAAGTGGCGGGCGTCACCGGTGTGAAAAGCGTTGAGCACCAACGGGGCCAGCGGGAACTGATAGACCATCTGGGCCTCGTCAGTGCCGTCGCCAAAGTAAGAGATGTTTTCCTCGTGGGGCACGTTTGTTTCGGTGATGAGCAGCACGTGAGGTGTGACGGCATCCAGCACGGCCCGGAACAACTGGACTACCCGATGGGCCTGCGCCAGGTGAATAGAGGGGGTGCCGATCTCTTTCCACAAATAAGCTATGGCATCCAGGCGGATGAAGTCTGCGCCCTTGGCAATATAGAGCAACAACACCTCAACGATTTCCAACAACACTTGAGGGTTGGCGAAATTGAGGTCGATCTGATCGGTGCTGAAAGTGGTCCAGACCAGCTTTTGGCCCAACCGGGTCTCAACAGGGGTCAAGAGCGGCAAGGCCCGGGGGCGGGTGACCATCGAGACCCACTCTGTGGGGGTTCCCGGCTCGACGCTGATAAAGTAATCGGCGTAAAGCGGGTTGCCCTCGATGAATTGCTGAAAACAGTGACTATGCGCCGAGATATGGTTGATGACGGCATCAAACATCAGACGAAAAGACCGTCCTAGCCGCACGACGTCGTCCCAGGTGCCCAGGTCGGGATTCACGGCCGTATAATCTATGATAGAAAAGCCGTCGTCGGACGAGTAGGGGAAAAATGGCAAGATATGCACAGCACTGATCACACCCTTGAGATGCTCATCCAGGAACTCGGCCAGCGTCCGCAAAGGCGCCTTGTCGGCCTCAGTCACCTGATCCCCGTAGACAATCAAGATAACATCGGCCTCGGTCAGCCGCTCGCCAGGCGCTACGTCGGCCCTGGGTAGATCGAGGTTGCGCTGGAGGAATCGACTCAGAATGCGATATAGTTTTTCAAAGCAAAGCGTCCCTTTCTCCTGGCCGTACAAAAGGGTCAAGTGATCCCGAATGCGCTCCTGAGCCTGGTCGGGGATCTCCCGATTGGGCACGTGGATACCTCCTATTCCTGTAATGCTAATCTGATGTGGATCAACCGAGTCTCACCAACGACAGATTCTTATTATACCTCTTTTTTGCTATCCGAATCGATCTTCCAGCCGAGATGAGTCGCCAGTTGTCCAGGCAAGCCGCGATCTCTCACCGCGCCCATCAATCGAGGCCAGGTCTGGGCAAAGCC
>CBFDAD010000335.1:0-2189 GCA_965602705.1 uncultured bacterium | reverse complement strand
AGACTAGCTGTGCCCAGCGGTAAACCAGGACCGCCAGCAGCAAGGCCAGCCACATCACCGGCAGCCGAGTGACCAGAGCTACGTGGTCCAACGCGCCTAGCTGGTCCAACAGGGCGCGACTGAAGCCCAGAGAGTCCTCTGTGCCCCAACCGGGAATCTGCCTCGCATCGGGCCGGTCCGAACCCAACAGCAACGGCCACGCCGTCAGTAAATTGATCAGCGGGGGATGGCCGATGACGCCGTGCCAGCGCATGTCACCCGTCGTCAGATCGCCGTAGCCGATGGCCGTGTAAATGGGCTCATCATACGTGAGCGACGTACGTCGCGCACCGCCCATCGCCTGGGCAAAAAGGGCGAGCAGCAAGAACAGAGCCAGCCATCGAGAGCGTGAGACGTTTTTCACGGCACAGTCACCTGTATGGGGGTGAGAGCCAGCCGGTCGCCTACCGCCTGCCCGCCTTGAAGGACCGGCCAGCGTTCCAGCGAGTCGAGCCAATAAGCGCCAGTGTACAAGGCATAGTCACCAGCGGGTGATTCGGGTGGCATCTCAAGCAGGTGACGTTGGATGATCACATCACCCACCTGCCAGTTCTCCACGGGCACGCCCAACCCATCGCCGACCACCACCGGCGACCCACCCGGCCCCATAAGATGCAGCATCAGTGACAACGGCCTCTCGGGTAGCGCTTCCACTCGCCAAAAGGTCCACACCTCAATTGCCTGGCCGGCCTGCCCTGCAGATGGATTCAAGGTGGTGTGTCCCAGAAAAGCCAAATCTCCCACTTGAACGGGCGCGGCTGGCGGGTGCGCTGGTGCCACCGGTCCTGAGGCTGCCTCATAAACGGCAAAAGGTGGTAGCGCACTGCTGCGGGCCTGTTCGAAACTCAGCCGGGTTGGTTCCAATTGCGCCTGGATGAAAGCGTCATCCCCCTGGGCCGTATCGCGAAACAAAGCGTACCAACCCGATGATCCACCCCCGTCAGGGATCAACCAGCTTTGAGTACAATCAAAATAGGCCTGCCGTAAATCTTGGCGACCAAACCCCTCCGCGATGGCTTCGGCCGACAAGGGAGCCACGGGGATGAGACACTGGGCCAGCCAAGCCGGCTCCGGTTGCGGTTCAGGGACCTGATAGACGAGCATCGCATTGGCGACGACGTCATCCGGTTCCCGGTGCCAGAACCAATTATACATCTCTGGATCCACGAGTTGAAGCCCCCGCAACGTGGAGGCGCTGATCACATAGGTGCCCGGAGCAGGATTAAAGCGCGCGGGCAGCACCGCTGGCGCGTCCGCCAAAGGGGGCAACGGGGTGGCCTGGATGCCATACAGCGCGGGTTGGATAAAGAACGTAAAGCTGCTCAGTTTCGGATTGGTCCAGTTTTTCTCCTCCAAATAGGCATCCAGGGCCTCAAGTCCCTGCCCCCAATCCACGTTGGAATCCGCCAGATATCGGTATCCATTACGTGGCCCTCCGGCAATCTCGTTGAAGAAGGTGAGATAAGAAGGCCACGTGCGTAGGGTGCCGACCGCTTGCCATAGCAGCAAAAGGGTCAAGCCAGCAAGCCATACACCCCGGGCGCGGCGCTTAACCGACCCCGTTGCCCTTGCGGGTGCGTCTGCGCCACGCCCCGTAGACGCCAGGAACCCCGGTAATTTCACCTCAACCTGGGAGCCAGCCAGACGGGCAACAAAGAGATACAAAAAAGGCAAAATGGGGAGCAAGTGCCGGTAACCAAGGTTGATCGCGTTAAACACGCTCACGATAAAGTAACTCACGGGCAGACTTGATACCACCAACTCACGCCATCCATGCCGTGGGCGCCGCCAGGCAACCACCAGTGCCATTCCCAGCAGCAAGAGGGTGGGCAAGGGAGTTTTGAGCGCCGAGACGACCGGGAAATAATACCACCGCCCTCCCTCGTAGGTCTCACCTAACAGGTAGGAACGGTTCCCGGTAGCGACGTGCTTTCCGACACGCAGAAAGGAGCGCCAGTAGGTCGGAGCAGGGACGGAAAAGGAGAGCCCCTGCGGCGTTCCAAAGTCAAAGAGATGCGCAGCCCATAACGTTAGCAAAGCCACGCCCAGGAAAACCAACAGCCGCAGCACCCATCCCTTGCCCCACAGGGACGCCTTGTCGTCCCACAGGGACGCTTTGTCGTCCCACAGGGACGCTTGACGGCGCCGCT
>CBFDAD010000334.1:0-2214 GCA_965602705.1 uncultured bacterium | reverse complement strand
GATCTTGCCGACGTATCGTCCATAGAGCGCGCCAAAGGCGTCCGGGTCTTCTTTGGCTTGTATGATCAACTCGGTGTCGCTTGCCTGGTTCGTTATGCTCACGCTCGGACCTTTAAGGCAAGCCCGGCGCGTTCTATTCTAAGAACACCGCCGGGCTGTGGTGGTTACGCCCAGTTCACGCTGCGCCAATTGCTGAGACGGAACCATTTTACCCCATTTGCGTCCATTGCGCCAATGCGCTGGGCAGCGGTGGCGCAGTCAGTTTCGGTCACCAGAGCGTGCTCGAATGCTAATGTTATAGCGTGAATTGAGAATCCTGATGCGTTTTAGGTGTATTTCTACTCTTTACAACTGATGCCACATGAGGTACAATGCATTGCAATCTGAAAACAAGGAGGGGCTTTGGACTATCAAGCCGCACTTGAATACCTTTACGGATTAACCGACTATGAAAAAGAACGGATCGCTCGCTACGATCCGGAAACGCTCAACCTGTCGCGGGTCCGGCGGGTGCTGGCCCGTCTAGGGAACCCTGAGCAGCGCTATCCTTCGGCCCATATCGCTGGCACCAAAGGCAAGGGTTCGGTGGCAGCGATGTGTGCTTCGGTATTGAGATCTGCCGGTCTGCGTACAGGCCTGTATACCTCTCCGCATTTGCACACTTTTCGCGAACGTATCCAGGTGGATGGGGAACTTGTCCCAGAGGATGCGTTGGTGGCGCTGGTGAAAGAGTGCCGTCCTGTTTTTGACGGAGAACCCGAACTGACAACCTTTGAAGCGATTACGGTGCTGGCCTTTGTTTACTTTGCCCAACGCCAGTTGGATTTTGCTGTAGTTGAGGTGGGGTTGGGCGGGCGACTGGACGCGACCAACGTCATCACACCGATGGTGGCCGTCATCGCTTCCCTCAGCTATGACCATACCTACCTGTTGGGAGATAGCTTGGCCGAGATTGCCTACGAAAAGGCTGGCATCATCAAGCCGGGCGTCCCTACTGTGTGTGAACCCCAACTGCCCGAAGCCTTGACTGTTATTGAACGGGTATGCGCTGAACGTGGATCGCCTCTCACACTGATTGGGCGTGATTGGACCTGGCAGCCTGGTGACTTTTCGCTAGATGGGCAGTCGTTTGACCTGCGTCATGCCAGAGGTGCATCGTCCTTGGAGGGTGTATACACCATTCCACTCCTTGGACGCCATCAGTTGAACAATGCTGCGGCGGCTGTCGTTGCCCTCGACCTGCTGCGGCGTGAGGATGTGCCGTTACGCCCTCAACACGTTCGCCAGGGGCTGGCGGATGTGCGCTGGCCAGGGCGCTTTGAGATTTTGAGGCGGGACCCACCGTTGGTGGTGGACTGTGCCCATAATGGCGACTCGGCTGCTAGGCTGGCCGCCGCTTTACAAGACTGGTTTCCTAATCGGTGTTGGACCTTTATCGTGGGCGCTTCGAACGACAAGGATGTACCCGCTATACTGCGTGCTCTGGCACCGCGGACTGACCGTCTGCTGGCAACGCGGTCGCGTCACCCCCGCGCCATGTCGTCCCGGCAAGTCGTTGAAGTGGCTTCGCAAGTGCTGCAAGTGGCAGACACCCCCACCGGTTCTGAAAGCAGCGCGGCGCGGCCCGAGGGGGCGAGCGGTTGCCGGGGACGGATAAAGATCGAAGAGACCGAAGATGTGAGTGCTGCCGTGGCACTGGCGCTCAGTGAAGGTGATGTACCAATTTGTGTTACGGGCTCTGTTTTTGTGGTTGCCGATGCTCGAGAGGTCTGGGGGCTTTATTCGGGCAACCGCCTATCAGAGTAAGTTGGCCGCCAGGTGAGTTAGCATCGCTCCCTAGCGCTGCCTGCTGGGGCGCACCAAGTGCGCGTATGTGCGAGGGTTTTTTCCCTCGATGAGCAACTGCTAAAAGGGTTAGGGGGAGACGGTCTGGTGAATTATGCTTTGGATCCAGCGGATAAGGGCGGAGTTGATTTTATGAGCGCTGACGGGCTCATCGAGGCACCATTACTCCCCTTGCGCGACGTGGTCATCTTTCCCCAAATGGTGACGCCGTTATTCGTGGGACGCAGCCAGTCGATGCGGGCGATGGATCAGGCCAGCTTGAGCGATGGGCACCTCGTCGTGACGGCGCAGCGCGATCCAGACGTGGAACAGCCTACGCCCGCTGACCTGTATACCATTGGCACGTACGTCTCGTTGGGGCGTATGCTC
>CBFDAD010000333.1:0-2222 GCA_965602705.1 uncultured bacterium | reverse complement strand
CTACAATCTTTGGGCCTTTCTTCCCAGGGGATATTGGGCAGAGCGGGTCCTTTGATCGTCGGGAACTCGTCCGTGTTACCCATACGAGTTGCCTTTCTCCTTTTGTTTGAAGCGTCTAAAGTCAGTTGGACCGGCCCTGAGCGCCACACGAGGCGCGGATAACCAGTTCGGTGGGCAGAATCGTGCGCAACGGCCCATCCACATCCTCTTTCAGTAAACGTATAAGCAGACGTATAGCATTGACGCCTAGCTCGTACATTGGCTGTCGCACAGTTGTCAGCGGCGGGTCGGTATAAGTCGCAATAGGCGCGTCGTCAAAACTAACCAAGGCCACGTCTTCTGGAACGCGCCGACCAGCCCGGCTTATTGCTCGCAGGGCCCCCACGGCCATCAAGTCACTGGCGATAAAGACGGCGTCGGGCTTTAGCGGTAGGAGCCGCTGCATGGCAGCAAACCCGCCAGCCTCACTAAAGTCGCCTTCCACGATCAGAGCCTCATCAATGGGCATATTCGCCGCTCGCAAAGCGGCCCGGTAGCCTTCGCGCCGGTCCAGGCCGGGGACCATGTTTAACGGCCCGGTGATAGTGGCCACCCGCTGTCGCCCTTGCCGTAAGAGATGTTCGGTGGCCGTGCGCGCACCACGCACGTTGTCAGTGTCTACATAGTTGACGTCAGCTTCGTAAAGATGCCGACCGATAGTCACAAAGGGGATGTGATCCCGCAACAACCGTGGGACCAATGGGTCGTCTAACAGAGCCGACACAATTATCACGCCATCTAGCAACTGACTGCGCAGCGCCCGCCGGTAGAAATCCTCCTCCATCGGACGATCGACCATCGAAAGCATCAAGTGATAATCGCTCTCGTTGGCCGCCTCGGCGAGACCGCGTAGCACGTAGGGGAAAAAGGGATCGACAAAAACGGTGTTCATCGCCTGAGGGATGACGGCGCCCAATGTTTGGCTGTGCCGGCTGGCCAGACTGCGGGCCGCAGCGTTGGGATGATACCCCATCTCCTCGACCACCCGCCGCACGCGCTGACGTACCTCTGCGCTGACGTTGGGCTCGTCGTTGACAACCCGTGAGACGGTGGAGCGTGAGACACCGGCGATCCGAGCGACCTCTTCCAGTGTAAGCCTTTTGGGGGTCATGACCTTCCCGTTTTTTGGGAGCGCTCCCAGTGCAGGATAAAAAAACACGCCGTGCTGTTGTCCTGCGGCATCGCTGCCGGGAGGCTCCCGTTACAATCAAAAACGTTGCATGGTGTAGAAAACTCTTTTTTGGGAGCGCTCTCAGTATAGCACGGAATTTCCACTTTGTCAATAGTTTTTTTGCATTTTTAGCGCCGGAGCAGACTTTCGAGGTCTTTCGACGTACAATTCTGACGCCCGCGCGGTGACCTTTGAGCCCCTCAATGCCCTTGGAGACATGGAACAAGACCTCGGAAGTCCAACATCGGTGTTCCCGAGGTCACAAGTCGTTGACTTGGCTACAGATATACAGTATGATAGCTTTGACGTAACTACAGAGGGTGCCTAGATTTACCTTCCCGAAAGCTTCGAGAGAACAATTTTCGCCCAGGTTGGAGTCCTGCAACCGGCTCCGACCTGGCCAATCATCAAATTCTAGCTTTCGGGAAGGTGGTAAGGTGGATAGACGATGAGGGGGGATGAACAGCGCCACGCCCCAAACCAATCCATTGATACCGGCGGTGGTGCCTACGTTCAGGGCGACGTGCAAGTTAGCGGCGACTTTGTAGGTCGCGACAAGATCATCCAAAAAATCGACACCTTAGTTCAGCGAGGGCTGAGCGCCGCCGAACAAGCTAAACAGCAAAAGGAATTCGAGGCGGAACATCTGGCACAAGGTGTCAGCGTGTTTGCCCAACGCTTGCGCGCGCACGCCGGAGAGACCACCGACGCAGTTCAGGGAGGGCCTTACAAAGGCCTGATCGAATACCGCCTCAGCGACGCGGAGAGCTTTTTCGGGCGCGAGCGGGCCATCCGCAAACTCTTGTAACATTTGCAGCGCGGCCCACTGACCGTGTTGCACGTCGAGTCTGGTGCAGGCAAGACCTCGCTCCTCCAGGCCGGGATTGCCCCCCGCCTGATCGCCGTTGAGCACCTGGCGGTCCATCTCCGTCCCTACGACGTCGACCCAGCGTTGGCCGTCACAGCCAAGAGAGTGGATGTCGAAAGATGAAGGGAGGGCAAGAGGTGTGGG
>CBFDAD010000332.1:0-2222 GCA_965602705.1 uncultured bacterium | reverse complement strand
ATTTGCTGGCAAAGGGCTCTACGAACATCGAACCGACCGCGGCTCCAACTCCGCCAAGCCCGGCTAATTGCAGAAAACGCCGGCGTGTGATTCGCCGCTGTGAGTGGTGCTCGGACATCTTCAGACTCCAAACTGGTAATTATGGATGAGCGGACCCGACGTCTGGCCCCAATCTACCCATCCCCAATTCGTGGCTCTAATCCCAGTGGCGGCATGCGTAAATACTCGGTCGTGCGTTGCTTGCGCGTCAGATCATCAAAGACCCGTTGGACTTGCTCTTCTGTCAGGTCCATCTCTCGTGCTACCTCGGCCGCGGCCACATTGTGCTCCAAAGCGTACCACAACAGGTCCAAGAGTTCAAACGGTAGCCGGAAAAAGAACTCCTCTTGTGTGCTTCCGGCGCTGTAGGTGTCTGACGTCGGTGGTCTGCTGCAAATCTCCTCAGGAATGCCCAGGTATTCGGCCAATTGGTAGACCTGTGTTTTGTAAAGGTGCCCGATTGGCTTGACGTCCATGGCACCATCGCCGTGCTTGACGAAAAAGCCCTGATCATGTTCGTTCTTTTGGGGCGTGCCGATCACAGCATAGTCGTGCAAATCTGCGTGATAGTAGAGCATGGCCGCCCGACTGCGCTGTTTGAAATTGGAGGCGGCCACAATCTGGCGCAACTGGGCTGGCCGCAAGCGTCGACTTTTTTCCTCGCCTTCGGGACTGACAATGGAGACGCGAAAAATGTTCAAGGTGTCTTTGTCCAGCAGGCCGGCGGGCAGCGTGATTTTGAGTTTATAAGTGCTGTCATACTCGGGAAAGACTGAGCGTACTGCTTCGTCGCGACGACGGTAGCAACCGAATCCGATTAGGGGCGCAGTGACGTCCTCGACGATCGGGTTCACGCCAAACTGTTGGCAGACCTGGCGCGCCAGCCGTGCGCTGTCGGGGCTTGATTCCATTTCAGGCAAGAGCAGCGCTACCACGCGGTCTCTCCCTAGAGCGCGTGTGGCCAGTGCCAGAGCCACGGCCGAGTCCACGCCACCGCTGACGCCCAGCACGCCGCCGTTGCGCTTCAGCACGTTAAACACGTCGTGGCGCAGTCTCTCCACGATGCGCGCGACCTCGCGCTCGGGATCGAGTTTGAGAACGTTGCGGTGAAAGGTTGGCTTGGATTCGACTGTCATAGTTTTCACTCCAGAATTGGCAAATGGGCGCCTCAGGCCGTGACAGGGTAGTTGCGCCGAACGACGACTTTGACGTCATCCCGTTCGTTCAGAGGCGAGCGCGGGTTATAGTCTGCGACGAACTGGCGATAAACCAGTTGAGTTGAAAGGATGCCGGCCAAGGCCATGTCGTCGGTCTCGCCCAGCGACCCGAAGCGTTGCAGCTTTTTGGAAAGCCCGGCGACGGCCAGTGGCTCAAAGCAGCCAGCCGCCTCGATCTGTGCGGTGGATAATACCTCAGCTACCCAGTCCAGCGGCTGCCCTTCAGGGAAAAAGCTGCGATGTATGGGCGCCCGGTAGGGCCGTTTGGGTCGGTGCCAGATGGCCTCGGGTAATAAATCGCGCACGGCGCGTTTGAGGAGGTGTTTCTCATCCAACCCGCGTAGCTTAAAGTGCGCGGGCATCTGATTGCAGAATTCGATCACGCGGTGATCCAGGAAGGGAAAGCGTCCTTCAACCGAGTGGGCCATGGCCACGCGGTCCCCTTGGGACGAGAGCAGGTACTCGGCCAAGAAGATGGTGATTTCGAGATGTTGCGCGCGCGCCAGTGGGCTCCAGCGTTCAAACTCCTGGGGAAGAGATGGAACGTTGGTTCGCGCTTTGAATGAGTTGCTCAGCCCTGCTTGTAACTCTTGGGAGAAGAAGCGCTTGCCCCGGCTAGTGTTGCGCCAGCGGATGGCGTGCGAGTATTCAGGGGCGTCCACGTCGGTTAATCGGTGACCGAAAAATCGCTTCAGATAGGCGTCGGTGCCCCTTGATAGGTCGCTGATGTAGGGATAGAGTTTTTTCAGTAACGCCGGTCGCCACTCTGAGTCGGGCTGTCGCGCCCAGAAGCGACGGATTTTGGCTTCTTTGAAGATGTTATAGCCGGCCAGGAACTCGTCGGCACCTTCCCCGGTTAGAACAACTTTGAAGTCGTGGTCGTTCACCAACCGCGACAGCAAAAAGAGGGGTGCTGGCGAGGTACGCATGATCGGCATCTCGGTGTGCCAGATCACGTCGGGAAAA
>CBFDAD010000331.1:0-2225 GCA_965602705.1 uncultured bacterium | reverse complement strand
GCGGGCACAGAATTGGGGATATAGGGATAGACAATCGGCTGTTTCTCTTGCATACGCTTTCCTCCATTGATGTTTCGACGTCGCCGTCGCTGGCCCAACGGGGCAGTTTCGGCATCCCATGAGCAGACAGTGATCGTGATTGTGGCGCGAGAGATAACGCTAGGGTGCTTTCACCAATGTTCATGAACAGTCGCGGCTATTGGGCGCTGAGCGATTTTCCGGGGCTCGATGACCACCACGTCGCAAGCTAGCAAACTCGGGCTTTAAGCCAAATCGGGGAAGTTTACCGCGCCAATGACCGGGTTATTATCGTTGACTTTGAAACGGACGTCAAGGAATGCGACACGCCATTTTTGCAGACTCTGGCGAACGTTGACTCGACAGCCAGGAGAAATCGGGGTAAGATGTAGCCTGACACCCAGTGAACAAGGAGTTAGTGGACCACTATGATTCGCGTGAACCAAGAAGAGATGGAATGGGAAGCGGGCATGACCATTCAAGACGTGCTGGATCGACGTAAATTTAGTTTTCCGCTGATCTTGGTCAAAGTGAACGGCGAGCTGGTGCGCCGGGAAGCGTTCGCGTCGTACCAGATTGAGGACCAAGCCGACGTGCGGGTGATCCACTTGATCAGCGGGGGATAGAGGGCATTCTTTCAAACTCTGTCAAACACGAGAAAGGGGGTGCAGCGTGCTTGAGATGAAGCTGGAATTGAGGACGCGCGAGGTCGGTCCCTGGCCGATGAATAGCTTTGCCCTGGTGTGCCCGACGACGCGCCAAAGCGTGCTCGTCGACCCCGGCGCGGACCCGGAGACGTTAATGGAGATGCTTGCCGGCAGTGACCCCATCGCGATCTTGGTGACCCATTCCCACCCTGATCACATCGGCGCCTTGGACGAGATGCGCGTCCGGTTGCGCGTCCCCGTGATGGCGCACCCCGGCCCGCACTTTGAGGGGCTGGCTTTAGAGGCAGACCGTTGGCTCAACCACGGTGACAGGGTGAGCGTGGGCCAGCATGCTTTGAGCGTGTACCATACCCCGGGTCACATTGGCGATTTGATTTGTTTTGCCTTGTGGGACGAGGCTAGCCAGGGGGATCAGCGCGTGGTCGTCGGCGACGCCATTTTTGAGGGCGGCCCTGGCAAGACCTGGTCGGCGTCGGATTTCGAGCTCAGCTTGCGAACCTTGCGGGACGTCATCCTATCGTGGCCGGATGAGGCCGTATGTTATCCCGGCCACGGGGCGTCCTTCCGCCTGGGAGACAAGCGGGCGGCCATCAAAGCTTTTCTCAGTCGAGATCACGGCGATTTCTTTGGGGACGCGACCTGGGAAATGTGAGATGCAGATTCCCTGGCAGGACATAGCCTACCTGTTGGACGGCAACGCGCGCCAACGGCGGGCCTACCGTGTGCTCCGGGACCTCGGGATATTGAACGTGCTGCGCGATTACACACCCGTCCTGGTCGGTACGATTCCCATCGCCATCGACGTCGAAGAGAGTGACCTGGACGTCATCTGTGAGGTGCACGATCTGAGCGCCTTTGCCGACCGAGTGACCCGTGCCTTCGGCGGACGGGAGGGCTTTCGGATCAAGCGCACGCTGATTAACGATCTGCCGACCGTGGTGGCAGACTTTAACGGCGAGTTTCCCATCGAAATCTTTGGGCAACCGCGACCGGTGACCGAGCAGCACGCCTATCGCCACATGGTCGTAGAAGGCCGGCTGCTGACCATTGGCGGCGAAAGAGCGCGGCGGGAGATCCAACGCTTGAAACGTGACGGCCTCAAGACAGAGCCGGCCTTTGCCCGCTATTTCAATCTCCAGGGCGATCCTTTCGAGGTGCTGTTGCAGCTATCACGTCTCAGTGCAGGCGAACTCAAGTCAAAGGTTGAGCAAAGCTGCCCTTCCGCAAAGCCCTCGCTCTGAAACGAACCAGTATTAGGGACCGAAAACGAGTAAATTCTCATTTCCGGTAGTCCGCCTGTTGAGTGTTGCTGATCTATTGTCCCCAGTTGTGCAGCTATGCTCTAGCTGGATCGGAATTTGGGACTATTGACGCTCAGGCTGGATCGCCAGATCCAGCCTTTTCCCGGCGCGAGGAAGACGGGGACCCAGCAAAGCTGTGCGGCGCTGGGGAGACGGGGATTTGGCAATCCCCTCCGAGCAGGACATGGCGCTCAGGCTGGATCGCCAGATCCAGCGGCCCGGTGACGGGATCTGATGG
>CBFDAD010000330.1:0-2259 GCA_965602705.1 uncultured bacterium | reverse complement strand
GTCTCCCCTGACATCTCTATCCCCAACTACTTTAGGATTGACTTGCGTCAGCCACCTCTCAGTTGGAGCGGAAACCATACCTTTGAAATTGCTCTCGAACTGGTTCCCGAGGCTCCAGAGAATGGCTACTCGGCAACCTACGAGTTTGATTGGATCGGTATTGAGGGTGTCATTGCCTGTGACGCCCTGACAGACCCGATAGAGCGCAAAATCTGCCAGTTTGTAACCGGCGTCTATCCCGATGGGCTTCTCACCGACTGGTCCAATCCACGCTTGCCGGGTCACCAGGACCACACGCCTATGAGCGACTACGCCGAACCGCCTCAATGGACGGCGTTCAGCGAGTCGGCCAGCATGCTGGCCCTCTATGCCGCTCTAATCGGTGATCAGGCTACTTTCGATCTCCTTTTCAACGTATCAGCCCCGCCAGAAATCGGGGGCACCAGCGCGCCTATGTCCAGTACGCGAGAGTCCCCTTACTACTTTGCCTCGCCCAACCTTTGTCTGCTCCATTGGATTCTGGACCAAGACGGCGACAAAAAGTCAGGGGATGGTTGGCTGGCCAACGCCGCTGGCGAGGAGAATCGCTGGCTAGAAGCGCTGTCCATAGCTGACCAAAAGTTCCCCGCCCCCAAGTATCGCCTGTTCGCCAACTGCCTGGCCCGAGGGCTGATGGGCGCCACTGATTTCAACCCAGGCGCTGTCGGCAACTTTGAAGACCCCGGCACGCCGGAAGAGTTCGACGACTACCTCATGCGTCCCTACTTTGGCTGGAAAGATGACTTTAGCGCTTTCGCCATTGGAACCTGGAGTAACTTGAGTTATAACAACTTGATGGGCTGGCGCTACGCGGCTCAACTCGGGCCGCCATTCACAGACTTTTACAACAAAGTGCTCAGCTACACCGCTCCCGTGATGGCCGGCAGCGTCGGGCATTGTGGCACCGACCTGCCGCGAGTGATGTACGACGTCAGGCGTCATCTCTACGCCAGCGAAATCTTGACGCCCAACCTGGTCTGTACGATGCCCGTTACAGCGACGGCTTCCTCAACCCAAGATCAAAGCTTGGAATACTCCCCTATCAACGCAATTGATTGCATTACCAACACCCGCTGGTCATCGAACTTTACCAACGACGAGTGGATCGCGCTTGAGTTCAGCGAACCCGTTACACTAGACGGCGTAATTCTGAAATGGGAAGCTGCTTTCGGCAAAGCTTACACCATAGACGTGTCCAACGACGGCGCAAACTGGACGCCGATCTTTACCGAAACGAAAGGCGATGGTGGCGATGACGTGATCCACTTTCCAGCGACGACGACGCGTTTCGTCCGTATGCGTGGACAAGAAAGAGGATTGACGCCGTGGGGTGGCTATTCGCTGTGGGAATTCAAAGTTTATTATGGGGGCGGCACTTCATCATTGACTGCTCTCGACTTAGCACGCCGAGTCGCCGCCTATGCCAAGGTGAGTGGCGACTCAGACCTGTGGGAGGTGGGACAAAATATATTAGAGTGGTACAAGAACCGATACCCCTCATCCATCGCCGCTGCCTACGATCCCTGCACTGGCGATCCGGTCCCTGGCTGGGAGAATGGGGAATGGCCATCCATTATGGCCGACTTGGCCGAGCTGGCCGCCGAGTACGGCGACTACTGCTTTGCGCGCCAGGTGATCGAGGAAAAGCTGTACCCCTTTGGCGGTGTCGTTGGTCCATCAGCCTTTGAAAATCTAGAAGTGCTCCTGGCCTTGCGACACGTCGCAGCAGCCACCGACGTAACCATTGATAAGTCAGTCCAACCATCTATCCTAGCAGCTGGTGCGCCGTTGACCTACACCCTGGCCTATACCAACATCGGCTTGGGTCCTGCTACCGGCATCCTCATCACCGATGTGATGCCAGTCACGTTGACCCACGTCAGCGTGATCAGTAGCAGCGCACAAATCACATCCATTGGGGGTATCAGTTATACCTGGCAGGTGGAAGACCTTTCGCCGGGGGAGAGCGGCGTTATCATTATGACCGGCATCGTCAGCTCATCGGTCAGTGGCGTCTTTAGCCTGACCAATCGGGCGACCATCACCGCCACGGATGCCTGTTTTATCGATGCGAACCCGAGTGACAACGCGGCCGTCGCGCGAAACACAGTAGATGCGAAACGACCAGAAATCGTCGCAAAGGCTCCGATCAGTGGGGCAATAGACGTGCCAATCACCGCGCCGGTGGTCATCACCTTCAGCGAGTCCATCAACACCGGC
>CBFDAD010000329.1:0-2276 GCA_965602705.1 uncultured bacterium | reverse complement strand
ATGAGTTTCTTGCGACACCGCGACGCCGCACCCAATACGGCGATGGTCGCGACTTTTCACGAATATCGGACCGACAAGAATCCGCTTTTTACCCTGGGCGAGCCGGTCATCCACCGTTGGATCGAGCAGTTGGATGGTCGCATTGCGGTTTCGGAGGCCGCCCGTTCTTTTAACAACGAGTATTTTCCAGGGAATTACTTTGTCATCCCCAACGGCACCGACGTGGCTCGTTTTTGCGGCGACGACGTGCGCCCCCTGGCGCGTTATCAAGACGGTCGCCCCAACGTGTTGTTCGTGGGACGCCTGGAGTATCGTAAAGGTTTCAAATACCTGTTGCGAGCGTGGCCGTGGGTGCGCGAGTTGGTGCCCAATGCCCGCTTGTTAGTTGTGGGTGCCTTTGAGAAACGCCACAAGCGTCGCTACGTGCTCTATGCCCGGCGACGCAGCATCCGGGGAGTGCACTTTGTGGGACCTGTCAGTGAAGATGACCTGGCACGTTACTATCGCACCGCCGATGTGTTTTGCGCCCCCTCCACTGGCTTTGAGAGTTTCGGCATCGTCTTGCTGGAGGCGATGGCTGCTGGTGTCCCCATCGTCGCGTCAGATATCCCTGGTTACCGCAGTGTACTTGATGATGGCGTGCAAGGGATGCTGGTAGAACCGCGCATCCCGCAAATCTTGGCCAAGGCCATCATTGATCTGTTGCGTGATCCCGAACGGCGGGCGCGGCTAGGCCAGGCGGGACGCGTCAAGGTCGCCGCCTACGATTGGTCGCAGGTGGCACGTCGGGTGTTGGATTTTTATGAGCATGTGTTAGCTAATGTTCGACAAAGGTTAACGTCGACTGGGGAGGAGTTTTAATGGCAGACTCTACGAGTGACTCACATCTTGGCCCCGCATCCCATGCCCCGCGGTTTTCGCGGGACTGGTTACGCCAGCAGGGCCGGGTAATTTTGGACCCTACTGCCCGTGTTATCCATCGCATTGGTCTGACACCGAACATGTTGACCATCACCGGCTTCTTGCTCAATGTGGGCGTGGCTGCCGTGTTGGCGCGAGGGTCGATTGCGCTGGGAGGCTGGCTTTTGCTCGGCGCTAGCGCCTTCGATGCGCTAGATGGCACGCTTGCTCGGCTTGTAGGTCTCCAGTCACGCTTTGGTGCTTTTTTCGATTCGACCCTCGACCGCTACTCCGAGGTGGTGATCTATGGTGGGTTATTGTTTTATTTTCTGGACCAGGGCGCGCACGCCGAGGCGCTGTTGGTCTATGCTGCCATCGGTGGTTCACTGATGGTGAGTTACACTCGGGCCAGGGCCGAAGGGCTGGGATTGGAATGTAAAGTGGGCCTGGCGACGCGTGTGGAGCGCGTACTGATAATTGCCGCGGGCCTGATTCTGCGCCGGGTAACGTTGGCGCTGTGGCTCGTGGCGATCTTTGCCAACTTGACGGCGGTACAACGTATGGTCCACGTGTGGCGTACGTCGCAGGAATAGCGGGCGTCTGGCCCTTTTTGAGTATCAGATACCAGTTCTCCAGCCCCGGGCGATACGCCCGGGGCTTTCCTCACCAGGACCATTTATCCATTGTCGCACCCCTATAAAACTGCTATAATGGTAAAGTCTGTTCAGCTTGGCGCCGCACAGCTTTGTCGCCAGATCCAAGCCCCGGTGCAGCTAAAAGTGAGTTTGTGGGTTGAGTGATGATTGAAACACAGGGACTGACCAAACAGTTCACCGTTTCGGGCCAGGAGCCGTTTACTGCGGTGGACGGCGTCCACCTGCACGTGCCAGCAGGTGAGGTGCTGGCTTTGCTGGGGCCCAACGGAGCGGGCAAGACCACCACAGTGCGTATGCTGGCGGCCGTACTTCAGCCAACGAGCGGGTGGGCGCGGGTCGCAAGCTTTGACGTGGTAGCGCAGCCGGCACAAGTGCGGCGGCGTGTTGGGGTGTTGACCGAGATGCCGGGCCTTTATGAGCGGATGAGGGGGCGGGAGTACCTCGATTTCTTTGGCCAGCTCTACGGCCTCCCTGCCGTGGTGCGGCGGCGACGCGCTGAGGGTTTGATGGAGCGGTTAGGTATGGCAGAGGCGTTGGCTGCGCGCATCGGCACGTACTCCAAGGGTATGAAGCAGAAGCTAGCCATCGTACGCGCTATGCTCCACGACCCGTTGGTTTTATTGCTCGACGAACCGACGTCCGCTATGGACCCGCACAGTGCTCGGCTGGTACGCGACAGCATTACAGAGTTGCGTGACGAACGACGGGCCATTGTCATTT
>CBFDAD010000328.1:0-2279 GCA_965602705.1 uncultured bacterium | reverse complement strand
TGGTCAGTCAATGAATAACGTTCCTCTTTCGGCCAGCGCTTCGATAACTCGTAAATGCGTGTCGCCGCCGAAAACCCCTGCTGGTACACGCGCAAGTCCTTAAAATGCCTCACTAATGTCATTCACTCATCTCCCACACGCTTGCACACCCATACGCCCATACTCCCGCACCCCCACACTTAAACCGGTATACGCACACTGACAACCGCCCCCTGCGGCTCATTGCCCGTCACCTCCAACCCACACCCTTTGCCAAAAGTCTTGCGCAGCCGCTCGTCCACGTTGCGCAGACCGTGACCGGGGTTCTCTTCTATCTTTTCGCGCGGTGGCATCCCCGGCCCGCGATCCGCGATAGCGATTTCCAGCGCATCACTCTGGAGCTGGACGCGGATGGTCAGGTCTACGCCGCCGTCAGTCCCTTGCCCGTGGCGGACGGCATTTTCAACCAGCGGCTGGAGAATCAAACTGGGCACAGGCACGTCCAGAGTTTCCGGTGCTATCTCGCGGGTGACGCGTAGCCGCTCGCCAAAGCGCACGCGCTCGATCTCCAGATAGCCGTTCACAAAGGAAAGCTCCTCCTCCAACGGCACCAACCCTCGTTCGCTGCCGGCCAGCACGTAGCGGAACATCTCGGCCAGTCGCTCGACCGTCGCCTCGGCTCGTGAGGGATCGGTGTGGATCAGCGCGGCGATGGTGTTGAGGGTGTTAAAGAGAAAATGGGGGTTGATCTGGGCCTTGAGCGCCTTCAACTCCGCCTGGGTCGCCATGGCGCGTAGCCGCTCCTCGCGGATAATTCTTCGCTTCAAGTCAAGGTGTGAATGCATCGTGTAACTGACCGCGTGGACGACCATCGAGGCGACGGTCGTTCCCACCACCATGTACCCGGCCAGGCTGCCCTTGAGAAACGAGCCCAAGAGGCGGTTGCAGACGGAAAAAGCCAGCCACGCGCCCACCACGTGCTCCAACAGCCCAGCAATGGTCTCCATCACCACCTGCCGGTCAGGGGGCAGCTTCCGAAACCGGGGATGGATAAACCGCAAGTCCAACTTGAGCAGGATGTAAATCGTGCTGCTTATCGCCAGACTGGTGATGAGGGAAGCCAGCAACTGCCCGCTCGCATGACCGACGCCCAGGCCGAACGGGATGGCAATCAGAACGACGGCCAGCGACTCGACCAGGGCGGAACCGTACCAGCTCTCTATGCGCCTTTCCATGGCTCACCTCTGCGTTTCCCGCGCTCACCCTATCATAGACGCAAGCGCACGCGGCGTCAAATCGGTCATTCCCAGCGGAAGGTCTTGATGGCCAGGATCCAGCCCCCGACCATCCAGGCCAACAGAATCAGCAAGTCGCGACCGTTGGCCGCCAGACCAGCGCCCTCCACCATGACACTGCGGAAAGGACCGACGAAATACGTGAGCGGAACGGCGTGGCCCACGACCTGCAACGCCTTGGGCAGGGCATCCAGAGGTATGAACGCCCCACACAGGAACAGCATGGGGATGTAGATGGCGTGGACAGCCACCACAGCGCCGCCAGCGCTGGCAGTCAGGTTGCTCACGACAAAGCCAAAGCCGGCCGTGGTGAACGCGCCCAGCAGCAGAATGGCCCCCAGCGACCACCAGCTCCCTGCGACGGTGACGTCGGTGGACACCAGCCCCACGGCGAGGATCAAACCGACCTCAACCACGATGATCAAGCTGGCGCTCAACGTCTTGGCCGCCAAAAAGACCCACGCCCGCAGAGGCGTCCCACCCAACCGCTTATAGATGCCTGCCGTGCGCTCCCGGACGAGCTTGGGCACCATGCTCTCAAAGGCGACGTCGACCACGCTGTAGACGATGAGACCGAGGGTCATGAGCGTCATCGGCGAGAAATCAGCCAAGGCGCTCTCACCCTGCCCGAGGCCGCGGAACAGCGCGCCAAAGACGCTCTCCAGCATCCCCTCGCGGTTCAGGTAGACGAACAGGGCCATACCCAGCATGGGGATCAAGAATGCCAGGTAGATGGTTTGGCGGCTGCGCCAGAACAGCCGGAACTCGACCGCGACCTGTTGAAAAAGACTCCGCGTTTGACTGCTTAGCTCATTCATGGTTCCTTCTCCCAACGAAAGGTTTTCACGGCGACGAAAAAGGCGATCGCCAGGCAGCCCAACAGGACGATCCAATCCTTGGCATATTCCGTGGGGCCGCCCCCGGTGAGCATCGCCCCGCGCAGCGCCTCCACAAAGTAGGTCAAGGGCAATACCTGGGCGATGTGCCGCAGCGCGGCGGGCATCT
>CBFDAD010000327.1:0-2293 GCA_965602705.1 uncultured bacterium | reverse complement strand
TGAACAACAACCAATCTTGAGGGTGCTCGGCGTACTCCTGAGCCAGCGCCAGCGCCCGGCGCAGGTTATCGCGCTCTTCTGCTGGCAATTCGCTCCGATCGCCAAAACTGGCAAAGTTCTGGTCGTGGTGCAGGTTCAGCGTGCTCAATTCCGATTGGTCTATTGCGCGACCGCTACTACGAAAGTCAGGCGCCATAATTTTATAGATTTGACACAGGTCCTGATCGCCCATGCGGGAGCGCAGCCGCAGACCGATTTCTTCCAGGCGATGATTGGTGGTGATGACAGTGGGGAGTTGGGCGTTGTAACGATAATTGAGAATCTGGTACAGTTTTTCACCCGCCCAGGGTGTGGTGTTCTCGGTGCCCAAGTCGTCGAGAATTAGCAGTGGTGTCTTGCGGACTGTCTCAAAGCGTTCGTCGTAAGAGACGGCGCTGCTGGGGCTGTAGGTGGCCCGGAGATGGTCGAGCAGGTCCGGCACGTTGACAAAGAGGGCTGGCTGGTTGTGGGTCACGCGTTCGTTGGCGATGGCCGCAGCGAGGTGGGTCTTGCCACACCCGTAGCCGCCGACCAGGATGAGCCAGCCTCGGGGTAGCGTGGCAAAGTCATGGGCCAGGTCAAAAGCCCGCTGCAGGTTGCGACGTTTTTCAGGGTTGAGACCGTGGCCTTGTGGCACAAAACGATCAAAGGTGTAGCGGGTCAGCGCCTCCAGATTGCTGAGCTTGCGCAGCTCGTCGCTTTGCCGTTTCCTCGTCTCCTTCAACTGGCAGGCGCATGGGAGCAACTTGCCGAAATCCGGATGGTCTACCGGCAGGTCGTGGCGCAGAAAGCCTAGCCCGCCACAGAGGGGGCAGACCGGCTGCTTTTGCTCCTCCGCAGTCTCAGTATTCGATATAGTCGGCATATTTGCCTTTGATGTAGCGGTGACGATCCGGTTCAGAACCTCGTTGGCTCGTTCCATCACCCTTTCCCTCAGTTGCCCACCGTTCTAGAATCGCCCGGACGTAGCTCCAGCGGTGTACATTGGCCTCGGCGGCGAGGCGAAAGGCCTCCTCAATCCAATCGCCGGGGTAATCCCGTTCGGCCTGGCGCAGCTCGTCGGCGATGAGCGGCTGTAGCAGGCCGATGTTTTGCTCGTACAGGACAAAGATGTTAGGCCGCGTGACCTCGGCCCGGTCCACCGCTTGACTCTCTTCGAGCCACTCCCCCCGTTCAACCTGCTGCACTGCTGCTCGTCCCTTGGGCGTGTTGGCGAAATACCAGTCTTGCGTCTCTCCGTCTCGATCGACGCGTACGTGAAGCAGCGTCGCGCGGGCGATAGCCCGTTCCAAAGCTCCATCTAGGATGCCGACGGGGTCGTCGCTGGCGTCAAGCTGCAGGCCATTCAGCAACCCATCATCCTTTAGCAAGTCCCGCCGGCGCACAAAACGAACCGCGCTCTCTCCCTGGCTCAAACGCCAGTAACAGTGCAGCGTTACTTTGAGCTCGGCCAAGTCGTCTACGAGCGGTAATAGCTTGGTGAAAACTGCTTCGGGCAGCGCAACCAGCTTGGTCTTGCCAGGTGGAAAACCCGGAAACCCCTTCATAGGCATTAAAACTCTAGACTGCGATGATAAACTTCGGCATCCACAAACTGAGCCAGGTGCTTGCGGAAAAAGAGCTGCACTGTGCCGGTGGGGCCGTGGCGGTGCTTGGACACCATGACGTCGGCAATATTCTTCAGCTCGGTATCGGGGTTGTAAAGCTCGTCTCGATAGAGAAATATGACCACGTCGGCGTCTTGTTCGATGGCCCCACTATCGCGCAAGTCCGAGAGGATGGGTTTTTTGTCGTGGCGCTGCTCGACGGCACGCGAGAGCTGGCTGGCAGCGACCAGAGGCACATTCAACTCGCGGGCCAAGCCCTTGAGCGAGCGGCTGATGTAGCTAATCTCTTGCACCCGGTTCTCCGAGCGAAAATCGCCACTCATCAATTGCAAATAGTCCACCATTATCAAGTCCAAGCCGTATTCGGCGTGAAGACGGCGGGCTTTGGTGCGCAACTGCAATGCCGAGAGTCCCGGAGTGTCGTCGATGAATATCATCGTGTCTGACAGGCGCCCCGCCGCTTCGACGAACTTGGGCCACTCGTTTTCTTCAAGTTCGCCCATGCGGAGCCGCTGACTGTCGATCCCCGTTTCGCTACTGACCAACCGCTGCACCAACTGTTCATTGGACATCTCCAGGCTAAAGATGCCTACTTTTTGCTTATACTTGCGCGCAGCAGACAGCGCGATGGACAGCAGCATACTAGT
>CBFDAD010000326.1:0-2309 GCA_965602705.1 uncultured bacterium | reverse complement strand
GTTGATCCCACCGCCGCCCGGGCTCCACTTGACCATCAGTTCGACGGTTTGACTGTTGGACTGGACAAGGTCCCACGTCACCTTGCCGCCTTTGACCTCGGCGATGTCTTTTGGCGAGTGGTCCAGAATCTTACCCTCCACCTCTACGGCGTAGGTGTACTCCAGCTCAATATCACCCAGGTCAAAGCCCTCTAGCTCTGCCCCCCCGGCCTCGCCAAGTCCCGACGTCAACTCGCCCACGTCCACCTGGGCCTTTAGCGTCTTGGTGTCGCCATCTTCACTCACGGTGATGGCGTCGATGCCCTCAAAGGTCTCACTTTGGCTCAGCGCCTGCAATTCATCGAGACTATCAAAGGGCACGATCATCTTGATGCCTTCCACGTCGTCGTCGCTATAATCTTCGACCTTGGCCCCCTCAATGGCCTCGGCGCCAGTGCGCGCCTCAGCCCAGATGTCGTCCATACTTTCGCCCGACTCTGCAGCCATCGACTCAAACATGGACATCATGCTCTTGTCGAGGGCCAACAGGACCGATTTTTCACCGCTGCCGTCCGCGTTGATCTTGTTCTCCACGCGGATGGTGATACAGCTACTCAGGAGGATAACACACAGCGAGATGATAACGAGCGCGCGCTTTTTCATTTTTTGCCTTCCTTTCTAGAATGTAGGGGAAAAACACAGAGAATGAATCACATGCAGATGGTTATACCATAAATCGAACTGGCACGCCAACGGCATTTGAGCAAGACGTCACATTCCCGCTGGCTTGAAAGCGGGGGCTATGCTAAAATAGTCCCAACTTCATCCTCCAGGAGGTAAAAACATGAGTTCGGATAACCGCCGGTTTTCTATCCACAACGTTCGAGAAAATATCGTCGGTATCGCGGCACAGGTGCCGCTGCTGGACGGCTCGCACCGCACCTACGTTAACTTTGACAACGCCGCCAGCACGCCCGCGTTGCGCCCGGTCTCTGACAAAGTCAACGAATTCCTGACCTGGTATTCCAGCGTCCACCGCGGAACCGGGTTCAAGAGCCAGCTCTCCACCCGGATTTACGAGGAAGCACGGCGCGTCGTCTGTAGTTTCGTGGGCGCCGACCCGGCGACCCACGTGGTGATCTTTGGTAAGAACAGCACCGAAGCTCTAAACAAACTCGCCCGCCGCCTTCCTCTGGTGGCGGGCGATGTGATTTTAACCACCTTGATGGAACATCACTCCAACGATTTGCCCTGGCGCGCTGTCGCCCGCGTGGAGCACCTGGACGTGGACCAGGACGGCGCGTTAGACGAAGCGCATTTGGACCACTTGCTGCTAAAGTACGCCGGACGCGTTCGGCTGGTGGCGGTCACCGGCGCGTCCAACGTCACCGGCTACATCAATCCGGTGCATCGCATCGCAGCCAAGGCCCACGCCGCCGGCGCGCAAATCCTGGTGGATGCCGCCCAACTGGCCCCCCACCGCGCCGTGGACATGCGCCCCGAGGACGACCCCGGTCACATTGACTACCTGGTGCTCTCGGCCCACAAGATGTACGCGCCTTACGGCACCGGTGCGCTGATCGGACGGCGCGACGTCTTTTTGCAGGGCGACCCCGACATGGTCGGCGGCGGCACGGTGGACATCGTCACTACCAGCGACGTGCGTTGGGCTGACTTGCCCGACAAGGAAGAAGCGGGCAGCCCCAACGTGGTCGGCGCAGTGGCGCTGGCCAAGACGATAATGTGTCTGCAAGAGATCGGCATGGACGCCCTGGCCGAACACGAGACGCGGTTGACCGCGTATCTACTCGAAAAGCTGGCCCACGTCGAAGGGGTGCAAGTGTACGGCATCACCGACCCGGCGCGGGCAGCCGGGAAGGTGGGCGCAGTGCCCTTGAGCTTGGCCGGCGTAAGCCACTACCTGCTGGCAGCCATCCTCAGCGCCGAGGGCGGCATTGGCGTGCGCAACGGCTGTTTCTGCGCCCACCCTTATATCCTGAACCTGCTGAACGTCTCACCAGAGCAGGCTCAGGCGCACCAGCGAAACATTCGTCGCGGCACCCGGGCCCACCTTCCAGGCCTGGTGCGGATCAGTCTTGGTTGTTACAATAACGAGGCCGAGGTGGACTGGTTTATCGAGGTGCTGACCCGGGTCGCGCGGGGCGAGTACCGGGGGCGCTACGTTCAAGACCCAGCCAGCGGCGCGTTCTGGCCCCAGGGCTATGCACCGCAGATAGCAACCTATTTCACACTATAGTACACAGGCGGCGCCAGGCGCCCCTAGCACCGTCTGTCTGCGCAGCGTCCCCGAAGCAAAGCGCGGCGGGATA
>CBFDAD010000325.1:0-2310 GCA_965602705.1 uncultured bacterium | reverse complement strand
CGACTTTGAATTCTAGCTCCCCGTCGTCGTTGATCAGCATCAAGAAACCGCGCTCGGCTTTGGTTAATTGGACGATTTGATCCATGACCTGATTGAGCACTTGATTCAGGTCGAGAGAAGAGTTCACCACCTGTGTCACGTGGAACAGGGCCGCTAACTCGCCGCGCTCGCGCTGTTGAGCCCGGCGCTCGCGCGTAAATTGGTCAACAGAGGAAAACAGACGTGGCAGTAGGGTGGCCATTTCCTCTAATGATTGATGCAGGTCGGCCTGGGGGGTGCCCGGCTGGGCAGGGTCGAGTTGGTCCAGGACCGCACGTTGGCGTTCAACACTGTTGATCAGGATTTGCAGACTCTCCTGCAATGTCACCAAGTCGCGTTGAGCGGTTTTTTCTGTCGAGCCGACAAAACTGTTCACGATCTTTTATCCTATTCGTTCAAGGATCTGCGTTGAATGGCCCAAAGTATTATAATTATACTTGAGGCTATGCCAACTAGCAATAAACAAGTGGTAAGTACGCGGTAAGAATGGGAGATAGGGGGGCCATAATAGGTCATTGTGTGGCTCATGCTGGCTATCTCGCGGTGGTTGATATCTACTGGCCGTCTAGTCAGCGGATTCGTTGAAACGATCAAGAATGGCGGCGTGTCGTTCGGGATCGATGTTGCCACCACTGATGATCAATCCAACCACTGAACGGGCCAGATGCGCTTTGCCTGCCAGCACTGCCGCGACGCCTACCGCCGCCGCGCCCTCGATGGTCTGGTGGTGAGCACGGTAGGTGTAGGCGATAGCCTGGGCGATTTCATCCTCACTGACCAAGATGAACTCGTCCACGACCTGCCGGATGATGGCGCGTGTTATGGAAGCAGGGTCTACCTCGCCGGCCAAGCCATCGGCCAACGTCGGCTCGATGGGGACCACGTTGATGCCACGCCCCTGCCAATCGGCGTGGAGCACCGCCGAGGTTTCCCCTTGCACGCCGATGACTCTTGTCTCTGGCCGACGCGCCTTCAACGCCAATCCCACGCCAGATATCAACCCACCGCCGCCGACCGGGACCAGAACTGTATCCAACTTGGGTACCTGCTCCAGCAACTCTAACCCAACGGTGCCCGCACCAGCGATCACGTGGGGATGGTTGTAGGGTGAAATAAACGTGGCCGCGCTGTTTGCTGCCGCTAACTGTGCTGCTCGTTCCGCTTCGCCATAGCCACCAGGGGTGAAGATCAGCGTCGCCCCCAGCTCTTGTAGCCCTTGAATCTTTTTCTTGGGCGCATCGGCCGGCAGATAGACCGTGAGCGCTGCGCCTACCTGCCGCGCGGCATAGGCCAGGCCCAGGCCGTGGTTGCCCGCCGAAGCCGTCACCATACCTGCCTGTTTTTGCTCTTCGGGCATCTGTAAAACGGCGTTGAGCGCCCCGCGCGCTTTAAAGGCACCGGTGATCTGACGGTTTTCCCACTTGAGCCAGACCTGGCTTGCGGCTTTGCTTGCTGACCGTGCGCGAGGTGTGGGCGGGGCGGAAGCGCTGGCGCGCTGGCTCAAAGCCAGATCGTGGCTCACCGGTGTTCTTTTCACCAAACCGCTCAGTCTTTGGACCGCGGCCTCAATTTCCAATAGTTCGACCATAACTTGTACCTCCCAGACCTGCGGAGTCGTGATTTTATGCCTCGATCCGCAAACGTTCCTCTCCCGCATATACATTCATGCGGTTCCGTCGCACGTATCCGATTAACGTGATCCCCCAAGCTCGCGCCATGGTAACCGCCAGGCTGGTAGGTGACGAGTGCGAAACGACGACTGGCACGCCCATTTTCGCCGCTTTGACCAGCATCTCACTGCTGATACGCCCGCTGGAGAGCAGGATGCAGCCTCGCGTGTCCAGGCCCTGCATTAACGCCAGGCCGCGAAGCTTGTCCACGGTGTTGTGCCGGCCGATGTCCTCGGCTACGAGCAATACTCGCTCGCCGTCGCTCAGCAACGACGTGTGAACCCCGCGCACAGCGTTGTACAGTTTTCCAGCGCCGAGGAGCTGTCGCATCAGGTCTCGGACCTGCGCGGGCGTCACCTGCACCTCGCTGGTCAGCGGTTCGATGCGGCTGGACAGGTCTACAAAGGTCACACCACCACCGCAGCCTGACGTGATGATTGAGCGCGACGGGCGTTGGACGGCGTGACTCAGCCAGATGTCCGCGCATGTCCCTCCGGCGCAGGCGTGAGCGACCTGTACCTCATCGATCCCAGCGATCAATCCTTCGTTTTTCAAAAAGCCCAGCGCTAGCGCTTTCTGTTGAACCGGCGTGCACATGAAG
>CBFDAD010000324.1:0-2312 GCA_965602705.1 uncultured bacterium | reverse complement strand
TGTGTCTGAATCTGCGACACGACGCCCGGCTCAAACGCAAGTTCGATGTTGGGATAAACCTGGCTTACCCGCTTCAGGTAGCTGACGTCGGCGTGCGCCAGGGTGGTGGAATCTAGCACGGCGACCATGACGTAAAGCCCCAGTGTCGCCAGCGTGATAAGGCTCATCAACAGCAGCGCGCTGCGCTTGTGACGGCGATAGTAGGTGAGGGGTGATAAAGGGTTCATCCCTATCTCCTCTCGACGATAGACACGGAATCCAGCTTGGAGAGCATCCAGGTGATGGTTCCCGTGCTGATCAGGACAACCGTGAGCGGCAAGGACGTGGTGAGCAGCCAGGGCGTCGGGTTGAAAAAGTCCATGGTCAGGCTGCGAGGGCCGTAGACGAAATTTTGCACAGCCAGCAGGCCGACCCCGCACACCACTGCGCCAATGACCCAGGCGATGCCAAGTACGCCGCCCGTTTCTTTCATGGTGCGCAGCACCAGCCAGCGGCAGCCACGGCCAAGGGCGTTCAGGATGCCGAATTCTTCTTTGCGTTGGGTGAAAAAGATGTGGTTCAGCGTAGCCAGGGCAATGGCTGCCACGGTAGCGATCATGGTTTCCAGCAGGGCAAAGATGAGAAGGATGGTCGTCATCATTTCTTTATACTCGCGTTCTTTGATGGCGTGGGTGACGACGTGCACCTGTGCCGGGTCCAGGCTCTCTTCCAGCCAGTTGTCCAGCGCTTGCTTTTGTCCCTCGCGCGGGATAATGAGCAAATTCGGGTTGCCAGATGAGGTGAGTTCGTGGTTCTGCAGGTATTCATAACTGGCAAAGCCTATCCAGGGGCGGTCGGGCGAAAGTACCCCCGCGACGACCATCTCGACCGGCAGATAGTCAACGATCGGCGCATCATCGTCAGTTTCCCCGCCTATCACGTCGCCCACGCGCAGGCCACGGTTGGCGGCGACGGCGGTGGAGATCAAAATCTCATTGCTGCGAGGCCGGGGCATGCGGCCTTGTTGCACCTGCAGGCCGTACAACTCTAATAGTATCGGCAAGTCGGCCTCGGAGACGCCATAGACCTCGGCTTCGGTCCCGGCGATGGGCGGCAGGATCATCTGTATTCCCATCGCAAAGGCCGGGACAGTGTACGCCACCGCCGGGTGGCTCCTGATCTGGCCCACGATGCCAGGATCAGTTTCGGAGCGGCCTAGCAAGTAAATTTCGCTGACCTGTTGCAGGTAATCACTCTCTGGTCTGCTTGCGCTCATCATGGCCGACAGAAAGAACACCGGAAAAGCTGTTACCAACACCATCAGCGCCGTGCTGAGGATCATTAACACCCCGCGCCGCCGGTGGCGCAAGTAAAAGGTGAGGGCGGATAGCGGCCTGGCCGATGAGCGTGGCGTTCGCGAACGCTTGGCAGCCTGGCGTCCTCCTTGTTCCTGGCTCAATTTGCCCCGCTCGACGATGGACACCGCGTCCAGGCGGGAAAAGATGCGCCTGACGCTCCAAGAGGTCAGGGCGACGGCTACCAGGGGGATGGGCAAGACGAAACAAAACGGTGCCGGGTTGAACAGATTCAGTTCCACGCCCATATCGTAGAACGGGCCGTTCTTGAGCCACGACAGGATGGCGAGGGCTGTTGCCAACCCCATCAGAAAGCCGATCCCGGCCACGGCTGCCATTTCTAGCGTCAGGCGGCGGATCAGGCGCTTTTTGGCCCGTCCCAGGGCGTGCAGCAAACCAAACTCGTCCAGGCGCCTGGTCATGGCGATCTGGTTGATGACGCCGACGACAAAGGCCACGGCGACGGCCACCACGCTGTTGACGATGCCGAAAATGAGGTAGACTTCGGTGCGCGTCACATCGGCGGTCCTGACGAGACGATCAAATGTTTCCACTTTTGCGTATTCGGAACGAATAGTCGTCTCTAAAAAATCGTCCACGGCGGCTTTGCGCCCCGTTTTGGCGACGAGCAGCAAACTGCTGGCGCGGGGCGCGTACAACTCGTGGCTGTCCAGGTACTCGTCCGAGACAAAGCCCAGGCGCACACTCGTCCCCGAACCTGCCCTGAGCGAAGTCGAAGGGTCGCCTTCCAGGATGCCTACCAACACCAAGGGGGTGGGAATGGCCCTGTAGTGATCCGGATCAATCTCGCGCTCGATCTCGCTGCCGAGCTCCAGGTCTAGCGCGCGTGCTACTTCTTCGGAAAGCACGAACTCGTTGCTGCGCGGCTCGAACATGCGCCCTTGCTTGAGACGCGCGCCGCAGTGCTGCATCAGATACTGCGCCTCTTGCGGCGAGACGCCCAGCAGGCGTTGAGAA
>CBFDAD010000323.1:0-2317 GCA_965602705.1 uncultured bacterium | reverse complement strand
GCGCATCGTGTAAAGGCGAAAAAGCCGCGGCTTCTCCTGTAGAGCGGCCGAGCTTGAGGCGGAGCAGGCCAGTCTGACAGAGATTCTGTCGGTTGTGGCCGGCGCAGAGACAAAGCGCATGGTCCTAGAGGGCGACGTGGACGCCGGTGTGATCGCGTGCAGTCAATCCATCGGCATCGTGCGTGAGATCAGACCGGTGGCGGATGTCATCGGTGGGATGGTGCGAGAGGCAGCGACGATACGGGAGCGACTGGGGGTATAAAAGATGGAACTTTTACGAAATTCGTAAAATTTGCCAATTTCTTGACGAAATTAGTCATAATTCTTGACTTTTTTGCGAAATTCAGATAATATTAAAGGGCAGCCATACAGATAAGATACAAGAAGACAGCAGGAAAATGGGCTCCCTAGATACAACTGACCGAGCCATTATCGCCCATCTCCAGTATGATGGGCGTATGCCGTTCACCGAAATAGCTGCCGATGTAGGTATCTCGGAAGGATCAGTACGCCGTCGCGTCAAGCGGCTGCGTGAAAACGGGGTGCTACAGATTGTCGGCGTCGCGGAGCCGCAGTTTCTGGGGTGGGCCGCAGCAGCAATGATCGGGGTGACCGTCCAGGCTGGTCAGATTGACACTGTGGCCCATCAGATCGCCCAATTCCCCGAAGTTAGCTACCTTTTTATGGCCTCCGGAGGCTTTGACCTATTCGCCGAAGTCTATTGTAGAAATATGGATCACTTTGTATCTTTCCTCAATGAAAAGCTGCAGCAAGTTCCGGGAGTGCAGCGAACCGAGACCTTTACCATTCTCAAAATGTACAAGCTATCGTACCGCTGGGGTGAGGCCGAGGCGCCACAAGCAAGCCCGTAGACACCAAATTGACCCCGAGTCGCCACAAGCAAGCCCATAGACACCAAATTGACCCCGAGAACGGAGAATAGCAATGACGGGAGACGGCCCTGACCCGCTTGCCCCGCGACGTCAAGCTCTACGACCGGGCTGGGGAAACACCCGCGTCTTTCGAGCGCGGTCCCCGTTTTATGGGCGCTGGCACACCAGTAAATGTGTTTGACCTGACCGGCCGCCGCCATTGCCCGCCGCGGTTGAGGCAGAGCTGGAGCGGGTCGTTCGGCGTTATCTGGGACCGGATTTTCACTTTGACTGATGGGAGCAAAGTGATGACGAACATACAACCGATTAAGCCTAGTTTTCGTCTTAAAGTGCTCAGCGCCGAACAGATTCAAGAGATCAAGTCGGCCACGTTACACATCCTGGAGCACGTGGGGATACAGTTCCCATCCGAGCGCGCCCAGCGCGTCTTTGCTGAGCACGGGGCCCAGGTTGACAAGGATAGCCACATCGTCAAAGTACCGCCGGACCTGGTGATGGAGGCGATGAGCCGTGCGCCGCGCTCCTACACGCTGTCTGGGCGGGCCCAGGATGATGGTGCCGATTTGATCCTCGACGGCAGCGCCAGCTACTTTTCAACGGACGGTTGCGGTGTGCACACGGTTGATTTTGAAACAGGCGAACAACGCGCATCCTGCAAGGACGACGTGGCCAAGATGGCGCTGGTGTCGGACTATTTGTCGTCTATCGCGTTCTACTGGCCGATGGTCAGCGCGCAGGACTATGGGCGCCTGGCCCCCCTGCACGAACTGGACGCCAGCTTTAACAACACGGTCAAACACGTGCAAACCGAGACGGTGATGGGGGAGAAACAAGCCCAGTACGCGGTGGACATGGCGGAAGTGATCGCCGGTGACGCGGACGGGATGCGGGCAAAGCCACCCCTTTCCGCACTGATCTGCACGATTGCACCTTTGGGTCAGGACAAGGAGGGCATTGAGGGAGCGATGGTGTTTGCTGAGGCGGGCGTCCCGGTGGGCTTTATGGCCATGCCGAACATGGGCTCGACGGCGCCAGCGGCGATTAGCGGGGCATTGGTCGTGGCCAGCGCCGAGATAGTTAGCGCGATGGCCTTGATGCAACTGGTCGCCCCGGGCGCGCCGACCTTTTACTCCATCGTCAGCTCGGTGATGGATCCCACTTCGGCGAGCTATATCAACACCATTGCTGAGAAGTACCTCAGTCACGTTGCGGGTGTGCAAATTGCCCACGACTGGGGCGTGCCCATCCTCGGTGGGGCGTTTGGTGTGGACAGCGACGAGATGGACAGTTGGCGACTGGGCCGGGACAGTGTGTATACTGCTTTGCTGGTCCCTATGGCTGGTGCGGACTTTGTCGTAGGGATGGGCGAGCTAAAAGCCTCGACCTTGCTCGTACCGGAACAGATCATCTTTGACGATGAGATC
>CBFDAD010000322.1:0-2345 GCA_965602705.1 uncultured bacterium | reverse complement strand
CGTCACTGTTGGCGATGTTTGAGCATGACGCGCCAGAGATGAACACCATTCTCAGCGTCTCTCCCGCCACGTATGCATGGGCGGTACTGATCGGGGTGATCGTGGTGGCGTTTACACCGCTGTTTTTAACGCGGCGCCTGATAAAGATGGACATTCCGTCCACGCTGCGGGTGATAGAGTAGGGATCAAAGAAATGCAAAGCATCCCCAGATACAGCTCTCCACTGAGCCAACGCCCGACGTCTGGGGATGCTTTCTTCAAATCTCTGACAAACCATACCTTAACCATACTTTCGTTAGGTCTCAGCCATACCTTTCTGGTGGTATATTGACTATGTAACTGCAAAACAGGTGATCTTGATCGTCACAACTGGCCCAACGGGGTGATCAGCACCCCATGCAACAATTTAAATCGACCAAAGGACAACACGCAACATGAGCAACGACTGGCAACTCGACAGGCAGGCGGTCTATCAAATCAAGGTCAAAGGGCTTCTTGACAGCAAATGGTCGGACTGGTTCGACGGCTTTGCCATCACCCCGTTGGGTAGCGGCGAGACCCTGCTGACCGGTCCGGTAGCCGATCAGGCCGCCTTGCACGGGTTGCTGAACAAGATACGTGACATAGGATTGCCTTTGCTGTCCGTCAACATGGTGGATACCGACGAGTAATGCCTCATATAGATCTGCCTGCCGAAAACAAAGCCCCAAGGTTGCTCAGGAAACTGAGCCAGCACCCACTGGTGCGCGAAGGGACGCCTTTACTAGCGCTGTACTGGCTTTATTCGACCGTGCGCTGGTTTGTCGCCTACGACAGCCCCTATGAGGCATTCGCCAACGCCTTCAAGATCATGCAACTGGAACAGCAGTTGGGAATCTTTTGCGAACCTGTCATCCAAAGAGAACTTATTGATCACACGCTGGGAGTCGTCCATTTCGCCAACTTTTTTTACACCTTCGGCTACTTTCCCGTCCTGCTGTTGGCCGGAGCGTTGCTCTACCGCTTTGACCGGGAGCGCTTTCACAACTTCAAGCTGACGTTTTTGATAGGCCTGGGCCTGGCTTTGATCGGCTATGTGCTGTTCCCTTTGGCGCCACCACGCATGTTGCCCGAGGTCGGCTTCGTAGATACCCAGCAAGTCTATGGCTCGGATCTGTACAGCCAAAAGTTCGTCGTCAGCTTTTACAATCCGCACGCCGCCATGCCCAGTATGCACTTTGGCTGGGCGTTGTTGGTAGGCATGATGGCCTTCACCTGCAACCACAGGGCCCTCAAGGTTATCGGCATTCTATATCCTTGCTGCATGGCCCTGGTCATCGTAGCGACCGGCCATCATTACGTTCTCGATGTCGCCGGGGGAGGCGTCGTCGTCGGCCTGGCGCGCGGGCTGGTCAAAGTGCTCCCGCGCGTTAAAAGCACGCCAATACCTCTCTACCGTGATACACGCCACCAGCCCAAATCGAGGACGCAACACCCGGCATGAAAGTTTAGAAAAGGAGAAAGCGAATGATGTCACAAAAACCTTTTCACCAGTCTCGCCGGAAGACCAATTACCTGGTCATCACCATAGGAGTGGGCGTCGTTCTGGGGGCGGGACTAGGTGTCGCCTTGGGCAACATTGACCTTGGCATTGCGATTGGCATGATGCTTGGCGCTGCCGTCGGCGCGCTGCTCAACCGCTTCAGCGCCAGCTCCTAGTGATCCGTTGGGGAGTTTACCGGGCAATGGCACTGGCGGCCTGCCGTCTGGTGGACGGCGTGCGAATTCGCGTCCTTCTTGACAAATCACATCAACGCAAGTATTATATTTCTAATCTGATCAAACCGTGTGTCACCAGATGGAACGACACCGATGATATACCAACAGTGCCAAGCTAACTTTTGCTTTTCCTACTATTACTTTACCCCGTGCGTGAGACGGTTGCTTCACGACGGGTGGACGCCGGTGTAGTAGGATAGGCAAAAACCCAAGAGCGGCACATAAACGTGGAGCGACACGCTCCACGTTTTTTTGTTTTATATGCCTGGTAGAGGAGAGGAGGACGAACAATGAGCTGTCGCGGCATTCGTGGGGCAATCAGTGTGCACGCCAATTTCCCAGATGCCATCATTGCGGCGACGCGCGAGCTACTGGAGCAAATCGTCGCTGCCAACGACCTGCAGGTAGAGGATCTGGCCAGCGCGATCTTTACGGCCACACCCGATTTGGATGCGGCCTACCCGGCTCGCGCCGCCCGCGAGATGGGCTGGGTGATGGTGCCGTTGTTGTGTATGCAAGAGATGAAAGTTGCAGGCAGCCTACCACGTTGTGTCCGGGTGCTGGTGCTATGGAACACTGACAAGCCC
>CBFDAD010000321.1:0-2360 GCA_965602705.1 uncultured bacterium | reverse complement strand
CGGCTCACTTTGGACGCTGCCTCTAACTGGACAGCGCGCCGTTGGGTCTCTTCGTAGAGTCGCTCGCTTTCCAGTGCCACCGCAGCCCGGTCGGCCAGGCTTTGCAGGAAGCGCAGCGTGCGTTCATCGGGCGTGCGCTCTTGCTGGCTGGCGATGAATATCAAGCCTAGCCAGCTTTCGCCAGCGACAAGGGGGATAAAGATCATAGCTTGCATCCCGCTCTGATCCATCATCATCCGCGTTAGCTTGTCTTCAGAGGGAATCTCTGAATACTTGTTTACGTTGAATTCCTTTCGCCCGATGTAGCGGTTCAACAGGGGATGATCCTGAGAATTGAAACGGGTGCCTAAGGGTAGATCCCTCTCCGCTGGATTCCACCGGGCGCTCACTTCCATCCAGGTGATGCTCCCGGCCGGGTCGGGTCCTGCGCGCCAGATGGCACCACTGAAAAAGGGCCCCAGGGCGGTTTGGACCTCTGCAGCTAGAACCTTGATGACCTCGTCAGCGCCCCTGGCGCCAGAAAGCTGGCCGGTGGCCTGGTACAGACGCGCTGTCTCGGCCAGGCTGGTCTGGGTCTGGTCGAGGAGGCGGGCGTTTTCGATGGCTAGTGCCACCTGGTCGGCGATCTCTTCAACCATGCTCAACTCGTCCGCCGTCCAGTCGCGGGCCTGTTCCGGGTCTTCTAACCCAAGAGCACCTATGATCTGACCGCCGACTTTGAGGGGCGCGATCAAGTTGCTCCCGGCCTGGGCGAGTTCTTTGTCCTCAGCCTCGGAATGTTTGTGCATAGTCGAGGCGTTATCAGTCGCGCCGCCGCCGGCTTGTGTCACAGTAGCGCCCTGGCTGACTGCTTCGCCAATCGACGGCATCCAGAGGTCTTGAGCGGGCACCAGCGCCCCCTGGTCATACGTGAATCCCGTGACTTTGTCCTCTTGTGACTGTAGAAAGTTGACCCATTCGTCGTGCAGGTATTGGCGATGGACGGTCTCGACCTCCTTCAGGCTGGCCTGGACTTGTTGCAGCAATTGCTGGTTCCGAATCACCATAGCAGCCTGGTCGGCCAGGGCCTCGTAGGGCCGGATTTGGTCGGGGGCAAAGAGGTGGGTTTGATGGTGGGTGATGAGCAACAGCCAGCCCAGGAGCGTCTCGCCAGCCTTCAATGGGATGATGAGAGCGGACTTGACCCCTATGGCTTCAAGAGTGGCAACGCTCTGGTGGTCGAAACGGGTCTCGCCCTCCAGATTGTTGATGACAAACGTCTCCACGGTACCTTCTGCGGTGCTACCAGGGAATTCCTGGGGCGTGAAACGCATCCCCAACAGATGATGATCTCCCTCGTGATCCCACATGGCCTTGATTTCGACACTACGATTGTTCGGATCCGAGTCAGTTTCGACCGAGGCGATCAGGCATTGGTCAATTTCCTTGATCGGTAGATTGTCTGTGACGGCGTGCAGTATCTCTTCCAGGTCCTGCGCCTGGTTCAAGGAGCGGCTGGCCCGATAGAGCGTAATGGTCTCTTGGAGCGTCGCTTGGGTCTGGGCGAAAAGCCGCCGGTTTTCCACAGTCAGCGCGGCCCGGTCGGCCAGCGTGCGACAAAAGTTGATCTCGGATTCTGTAAAGATGCGGTAATCCTGTGTGGTGTCCAGACCAATGGAGCCGATGAGTCGCCCTCGTACCATGAGTGGCACGAGAAGCGTGGACTTTATGCCATATCCGGTCAGCATCTCGCTGACCTCCGCCGTGACCGGATGGCTGCTTACGTCGTCAATGGCCACGGGTTGGCCCGTGTCGCGCAAAACCTCGTACGAGGGATTACCCGCCATATGGATGCGTACGTTTTCGATACCAGGCGTGGGGTGGTATTCTGCTTTGACTACACCGTAGCCCAGCGCTTCGTCGAATAGCACGAGCCGGCATTGGTCGGCGCCAACGTGTTTTGCCATGCGGTTGACGGTGACCTGGAGGACGTCTGCCAGATCCAGCGAATTGGCAATAGCTTGGCTGGTCTCATAAAGCACCGTGGACTCTTCCAACGCGTGCTGTGTTTGCTTGTAGAGGCGGGCGTTGCGGACGGATATGCCGACTTGGTGACCGATAGCGGTTAACAACGAGACCTCGGTAGGGGTAAAGGCATTGGGTTCCGAGCTAAGGATGCTCAGTGTGCCCATGACCTGACCGTAGGCGACGAGCGGCGTGCCCAGGTAGGCACGCAGTCCACTGTTAATCAGGCCGGTGGCATCCACAGTGGTGTCTTGGGTAAGATCAGGTACCGCAAAGGTCTGACCCTGGCTGGCTGTGACCTCGCACAGGGTGCCGCGCATTCCTTTATCCCGGAAGCTCTGCGCTAATGATGGGGG
>CBFDAD010000320.1:0-2369 GCA_965602705.1 uncultured bacterium | reverse complement strand
ACAGCAACAACAACTCCTCTCCATCCAGGAGAGGAGTTGTTTGTTTTCACCGCATATGTTCGAAAAATGAGATTTGTCAAGGACTTGTGGGAAATTTTAGGGAAAGAGCCGTCGGACTTTTATCTCAGCCACGGCGTCGTCACGGAAGCGATACAGGCGGGCAGGACGGCCACCGGTGTTGCGGTAATCGCGGGTCGGCTCTACGACCGCGGCCTTGTGCAATTTTTTCCGAAAGTTGCCCCGATCGAGCTTTTCACCCAGGATGACCTCGTAAGTCGATTGCAGTTCAGACAGGGTAAACTTTTCGGGAAGCAGCTCGAATCCCACGGCGCTGTATTCCAGCTTGTACCGTAGGCGGGTCAAGGCGTAATCTAGAATCTCGACGTGATCGAAGGCCAGGGGGGGCAAGTCGTACATGGACCACCACTGGGCGTCGGCGGCGTCGTCGCCAGCCTGGAGGGCGGGGAGCGCGCTGGCCGGCACCAGGGCGAAATAGGCTACGGTGATGACGCGTGTGCGCGGGTCACGGTTGGGCTGGCCAAAGGTGTAAAGTTGTTCAATGTAAACATCGCACACGCCGGTCTCTTCCTCGAGCTCACGCAAAGCGCCTGCCTCCAGCGACTCGTCCATTTGCACAAACCCACCCGGGATGGCCCAATAGCCGGCAAAGGGTGGGTGTTTGCGGCGGATGAGCAGGACTTTTAAGTCGTGGTCACGCAAGGTGAAGGTGACGACATCTACTGTGACTGCGGGGCGTTCGTACTGATTTGGGTCGTAGCCTGGCGGGACATCACGCACAAGGCACCTCCCTGTTTGTGTTTACTCTACACAAAGTATAAGCCAAGCGGTCTGAGTTGTCAAGCTTTGCTCAGCGAGTAAGGGGCGATGCTTTCCTGGGGTGACTATCGGTCTCTCTTTAGAGCGGCAATGTGACGGAAAACGTGCTTCCCTGTCCGTCGTCGTTGCTTTCCACCCAGATTTGACCGCCATGGGCTTCGACTGCCAGCTTGCAGAAATATAGCCCCAGTCCAGAGCCCTTGGTTTGTTGGTTATAGCGTACCTGGTAAAACTTTAGGAAGATACGCTCCCGGTCAGCCGGTGGGACGCCGGGGCCGCGATCGGTCACACTCATGCACAGCGTGTCCGGTGGGGCGCTCGCGTAGGCCTGGATGGTGATGGTCTCCCCCCGAGGACTAAACTTGAGGGCGTTATCCACCAGGTTCTCGAGCGTCCAGGTCAGCATGTGGCGATTGCCCGACACCGTCGGGAGCGAATCGGCGAGGTCAACCCGTAGTTGGATCTTTTTAGCTGTGGCGCGTGGGCTGAGTAGCTCGATCACTTCGGTAACCAGGCCGGGCACAGACAGTGGTTCCCGGCCGGTCAGTTCATGGCCGGCTTCAGCACGGTTGATGTTGAGCAACACGTCAATCTGCTGCTCCAACCGGGCCGCTCCCTTGTTTGTCTTGTCGAGTGCGGTGGCTACGTCCGGGTCGCTCTCCGCAGGCAGAAGCATACGGGCTATTTCTGCTCCCGACTTGATCAACGTCAGCGGATTGCGCAGATTGTGGACGATGATGCTGGTCAAGTCCTCGCGCCAATGTTCCAACGCGCGCCAAGCGGTCACGTCGCGGGCGGTCCAGTGACAGGCCACCTCACTGGCGTAGTCAATTCGCTCAACGCGGGCTTCAAAATGACGCATCTGGCCCTCAATGAGCGTGCTGAAAGTATAGGTAAAGACCTGCCCATCCAGCACACGCTCCAAGGCCCTTTGGAAGCTAGCCGCAGAAATGTCGCTGAGCCTCTCGATACTACATCCCAGGAGTTCTTTGCGGGTCCGGCCCCATACCCGGCAGGCGGCCGGGTTGGCGTCGATAAAGATGCCACCCGCGTTCATCACGGCTATTGGGTCGACGCTGCTCTCGAATAGGCCGTGATACTGGGCCTCGGCGGTGCGCATACGGTCAAATAGTCGGGCGTTCTCCAGAGCCACGGTGGCCTGATTGGCAAAGGCCTGGGCCAGGTCGAGTAAGGCCTGGTCGTAGGCGCGGCATTGATCGAAATAGAGGGCCAACGCGCCGATCACCTGGGTGTGGTAAGACAGAGGCAAAACGACTCGGGTGCGGTAGCCTTCGCGCCGCGTCAGTTCGCGCACCAGTTCTGCAGTGCTTTCGGCCTGGGCGTCTTCTAACCACACCGTTTGGCCGCCCAGAGCCGCGCGGCCAACGACGTCGTTAAAGAGCCGGCTGATAGCGTCTACGTATTCGTCAGACAACCCTTGGGAAAAGGCGCAAGAGGTTTGCTGCGTCTGTGCGTCGAACAAATAGACGGCGACCCGGTCGGCCCCCAACACGGCTTGGGCTTGTTCGACG
>CBFDAD010000319.1:0-2382 GCA_965602705.1 uncultured bacterium | reverse complement strand
GATCTACTTCCTGATTTACGGCTGGGGCGCTTGCCGGTCAACACGCTCGCAGAAGTCGAGGCAATCGTGGACAAGATCATCAGTTACGAGAACAACCCACTGCCAGGCGACTGGAACGCGCGTTTGGTGTTTGGCGCCGACAACCCATCGTCCGCGGGGGATCACCACGCGGACGCCGACAGCGAATTCAACACCTACGCCACCCCTGCCTACGGCTACCAGGGGACGCGTGTGTACCTGAGTGAAACTATCAACCAAGCCCACCTGTACGTCAGCGCTACGCAGGCCCAAGAGGCGCTGATTGCAGCCCTCAACCGCGGCGCCCTGCTCTACACCTATTTCGGCCACGCCTCCTGGCATCAAGAGGCCGTGTTAGAGACCGATGACTATGCTCCACTGTTCCACCAAGACCACATCACCCGCCTGAACAACCTGCGCCGCTGGCCAGTGGTGCTACACATGACCTGTTTCACTGGCCGCTTCACCCACCCTAGCAGCGATACGCTGGACGAAAGCCTGCTGCGGGCCGATGGTGCGGGCGCGGTGGCCGTGTGGGGAGCAAGCGGCGCCGGCATCGTCACCGGCCATCGCATGCTGCACCGCTCCTTTTACCAGGCCGTCTTTGACGGTGGACAACGAGAGTTGGGTGCCGCCACGCACGCGGCATTCGGCAACCTCTATGCCACCGGTTTGCACTATGATCTGATAGCAACCTATCATCTGTTTGGCGACCCGGCGCTGTCCCTCAATCTGACCGTCGTCGACTGGCCGTTTTCCAGCTACCTGCCCCTCATCGCCCGCCGCTGGTAGCTGCAAATCGCCCGCCAAAAAAAACAACATTTGAACCATAACTGTCAGTTCCTACTTTCCTTACAGAGCGTTTTGGTGTAAAATATAGGGGGTTGCAGCAGACAAATTGTCTGTCGTATAAATGGTTGCCGGTGAAAAATCAAGAACAAGGCAATCTCAGATTCCAAGTAAGGAGGAAATGTACCATGGCCGAGGAAAAAAAGACTTTCAAAGAACGTGTGAGTCAAGCTCGCGAAAAAGGCTTTACCCCATCCTTTAACAAAGTCGCCGAATACATCGAGAACAACATGCTCACGGCAGCTCTCTCCACCGCCAGCATGCTCGCCCGGGCCAACGAGGTGGACCCCGCCACCGTGGTCCGCATGTCCCAGCGTCTGGGATACCGGGGCTACCCTGAGCTCCGCGCTGAATTGGCTGCCAGCATCGTTGAGGAGACCGACATCATCACAGGCACCGAACTCCTCCCGCTGTTAGAGGGTCGCCGCAAAGCGCTCGAGACAGAGAAAAATCACATCAAGGATATGGTCGCCAAGATAGACGCGGAAATCAAGTGGATCGACAAGACAGTCAAGCGCTGCACCAAGTAGCCCAAAAAAAAGACCGCCTCTTTGGAGGCGGTCTTTTTTTCTAGTGCGCCGAACAACCTTCCAGATTCACGCAGAAATCGTGACAGATCTCTTGCGTCGTGCCCACATAAACGATGTAAAACGCATTGTCATCCCGCTCTAACGTGTACTTGTGGGAACAGGGGTTCAACGCCGGCTGATTGGAAAAAAGAACAACTTCCCCACCGAGACACCTAAAGAGCGTCGCCGGGTCGGTCAGCCGGTTCCGGTCGGCGATGGCGATGGCGCCTGAGGAGAGCGGCCAGCTCTCATCGCTATAGATGCGCGCATTGACCGCCCCTACCTCCTGGTAGCACGCGATGACGCGATCTGCTCTTGCGATCAGCGCGGTCAGTTCAGGATGTCCGGTTATTAGCGCGGCACCTTCGGCCAGCCCCAAGATGTACTCTTGTATGGCCTGGCCTTCGACCACGTGGTAGCCCGGCAGATCGGGCATCAACTGAACCACCGGCGGCGTGCCGGTCGGTTGGGACCCGGGGTTGCAGGCCTGCGTCGCCAACACCACCAGCCCCAGAACCAGGATTAAGGTCGCCTTGGTCTTCATTGCTACATTCCCCTTTTGCTTTATCCAGGCTACTGGGCGTGATAGAAAACATCAGGTTCAGCGTACTCCACCTGGGACGACGCCTGCAGTGATTCGATCACGTCCCATTCGCTGCCCACCGGCACCGACAACTTGAGTACGCCTACCTGGGGCACGGACCCGGCAATCTGAACCTCCCCATCCAGGTCCGCCAGGACGTGCCAGATGGCAAACGTGGAGGTTGCGGAGCGGAACTTGACCAGCACCGTGCCCGGCGCGATCTCGGCGCCGCTCTCGCGGGTCAGCGGCTGAGCCTCAGTCGCCGGAGCAACCGCGTCGCCAGCACCCACAACCGTCGCCGAAAAGCCCAGAGCAGCCGCCGCGTCTATGCGACCGTAGCCGAATTGGATGTCACGGCCAGGG
>CBFDAD010000318.1:0-2386 GCA_965602705.1 uncultured bacterium | reverse complement strand
CCCCCCCCCCCCCCCACGAGCTGTTCAGTAGCAATGTAAAGGCCAGGGACCCGAGTTGGGGCGTGCCGACGGTTGACCCGCAGACTGTGGCCCGGCAACGTCAAGCTGCGCCACTGGCGGCCTCGGCTCTCTACATTGAAGAGATTCTACCTACGCCGGAAAGCGGTCCACCGCATACTATCGTTGCGCTGAGAGACGTCAATGAGGGCGATGACCGCGAGTTCCTGAGCGACCGGGTGAATGACTCTTTTGCGGCGTTGCGCCAGCGCGTGTTTGAAGAAACGGGCACAGATTACCTGGCGAGCATCGGCGACTCTTTCCGGGCGATTATCGTACAGCCGCCGCCGGGACAGTCGCCGCGCAGTTGGCACAAAGCAGGCCGGGCCTTTGATCTTAGCCAGGGGCTGTATGAACGGGAGGATCAACTGGTCGAGCTGGTGCGCGAAGATATTGGCTTTCGCACTTACTGGCGGGTCTACCTGCGAGCGGCGCGCCAGGATGGGAGCATGGGCGAGCCGCTGCACCAGGCCACCTGGGACTTGAAGGCGCGTCGCGCCGGCGGATTGTCGGCACGCGAGGGAGGTGAATTAAAACAAGAGGTGCCGCCGGGTTATTACGTGGACTTTGCCGAATTGGCGGCAGATTATGGCTGGGAGCGGATGCCGGCCAACAATCGCTGGCGATACCAGTGGGCTGATGTCAACTGGTGGCAGTTCCAAAAGACCCTGGGGCAGAACTGGTTGGACGCTATGCTGGAGCTCTATCGGCTCGACCAGATCGAGGCGGCGTTGGGCCCGTTGGGCGGAGAAAGCGATTGAATCAGGATGACGGCCAGAACGCAAACAAAAAACAAAGGGACGCCAAGTCCCTTTGTTTTTTCCCAAGCTAAAGTTTGGTAATAGCTATTCTTCTTCTTCCTCGGGCTTGCCCTTGCTGATCACCTCTACCTCGGTCGGCTCTTCCTCAAACAGTACTTCTTCTTCTTCCTCTTCAACTGCGACAGCCATTTGTTCATAAGAGAGCTGGGCTATCATCTCTTGAGGATCGGACAAAATAGTGATGTTAGCCGGCACTTGCAGGTCACCTACATAGACGGCAGTGTCAAAATCCAAATCAGAAATGTCCACTTCAAGAGATGGGATCAAGTCGCCAGGCAGGCATTCAATCTCGATTTCGCCAGCGCCGTGCAACAGCATGCCTTCTCCTTGGACCACGGGTTGCGGCTCGCCAACCAGGGTGAGGGCCACCTGCGCGGTGATCTTTTCGGTCATGCTGACGGCTAGAAAATCCACGTGGACTGGCGCACCGGTCAAGACATCACGTTGGATTTCCCGCGCAAGGACGGGCTGTGTTGTGGGAGAATCATCAATTCGCAAATGTATCAATTGCGAAGAGCCCGCCTCGGACAGGATGCGGTTGAGTCTGAGGGCCTGGATTTTCAGCGGTATATTCTCGACGCCGTGACCGTAAAGCACGCCAGGCACTATGCCTTCGCTACGGAGTCGTTTAGCCGCTCCCTTGGCGACCTTGCGGCGACCTGTAACCAATTCGATCTTTTCCATATCTTTCATCTCCAAGAGTTGTCTGCATATACCAGAGGCTCTGTCTTGAGCCTGGAAAGAGTGCCTGCAAATAAAAGGACGGGGCCCCATAAACTGTCAGGAGGCGACCCGCCCGTCACTTCGGTGTAAACCCGCGTGTGGCGAGTTCAGTCGAGCCGCTAAATGCTCAACCGATTGGCAGCGAAAGACATTCTAACTCAAATCGGGGGATTCGTCAAGACAGGCAAAAACAAAAACAGTGTGTGATGCGAGGATCACCACTGGTAACCTTGCTTGTGGCTCAAAACTTGCTCTAGTGAGTCGTTGCGCTTGATAAGGTACGTCATTGCGCCGGCACCGGTCAGTTGAAGCGCAAGGGCCGCGGACCCTTCCTCCCCACCAAAAGTTGCCCCGTCAATGATGATCGCTACCACGCGTAATCCAGCGCGTTCCATCTGCCGTGCGGCCACGACCCATTTGACGTCGCTGGAAGGCGTAACGACGATCACGGTTGTGCCCCGCACCAGTTGTTGAGCTTCGGCGCGAATCATCTCAGGCAGCGGCACGTTCCCCTTGGCCCGCAACACAGCCAGCGTTTCCAATACCTTGGTCAATTGGCGTTCCCCACGATCGGCTTGAATTATTTCACGGCGCTGACCATAAGAGACCACGCCCAGCGCCCGGTCGCGGCGCAAGAAATGTTGGGCTAACGAAGCTGCCACACAGACCCCATACTCTTCAGTGCTGGGTGGCAGTTTGAACTCCTTGGGGCGTAGCCAAAAGGGCACATTGTCTACCGTCACCGGCTCCTGGACCGGCAACCCGGCGTGAACACTGCCTTCCAT
>CBFDAD010000317.1:0-2393 GCA_965602705.1 uncultured bacterium | reverse complement strand
GACAGATACGATTGGTGGTCAGCGTACCGGTTTTGTCCAGGCACAGCACGCTCACGTTGCTCAACGACTCGACCGCGTTAGCCTGTTGAACCAGCGCGCCCTTGCCCGCAATACGGACCGCCCCCATCGCATAAGCGACGGTAATCATCGCAAACAGGCCCTGCGGCACGAGCGACGCAATCACCGCCGCCACTTTTACACTCTCTACTATCGAGATGCCCTTTACCACAGCAGAAATAGCCAGCAATACCCCCAACGTGCTCGCCAGGAACACGAGCACCCGGATCACAAGGTCAACGTTCTTCTGCAGAGGCGTCTTGACCTGGCGAAAGGTCCGCGCGCCCGTCGTGAGCTGGTTAGCAAAGCTTTCAACGCCGACCTTTTGCGCCTCGTAAAGCGCTCCCCCCGTCACACAGAAACTACCGGAATACACCGTATCCCCCGCCCGCTTGGGGACAAGATCGGACTCACCGGTCAGCAGCGACTCATCCACGTCTATGCGCCCGTCCCCGACCACCTGTCCATCGACCACAACCTGGTCGCCCGGGCGCACCATCAGCACGTCCCCCAGGACAACCTCGCTAGGGTCCACGGTGTGCTCCTGACCCTCGCGAATGACGGTTGCCTTGGGGCGGGTCAGCAGGGCAATCTGATCGAGAGCGCGCTTGGCGCGTCCCTCTTGCACCACGCCGACGACCACGTTCATCAACACCAGCCCCGCCGTCACGACTGCATCCCCCAAGCGCCCCATTAGAATGAGAACAAAGCCAATGGCAAACAGGACAGTGTTGATAAACGTGAAAGCGTTCCGGCGCAGGATCTCTGCGTAGGACCGGCTAGTTTGAAGCTTCAAGTCATTGCCCTGGCCGCGGGCGCGGCGTGCGATGACCTCACTCTGCGATAAACCTTGAATGTGAGACATGGTCCTTCCTTCTGCTAAAATCGTAGCCGCAAACCGCCCTTTATTGTCCCCGTCAGGAAGCAAATGTCAAGCCCGCTCCGGCCTGATCATCAGCCTATCCACTTCCATCCATTGGCGACCCGGAGCGTCGAGCAAACCATAGCCCAGGCGTCCCCAGGGCGTGACGATGGCGTATTGGTTGTCCAACCACATGACGAACCCCAGCGGCCCACGCGAGGGCGTGGTGCAGTTCAGCACCGGCTCGTCATCCACGTAAAAGCGCGCCGCCGCAGTTCCCCACTCGATGCCATAAGTATGCCAGCAGGTCATATCGATCTCAAGCGCTGCCTCGCTCACGCCGATGGCGCGCTGCCCCAATGGCCACAGCGCCCGATAAAACCAACGGACGTTCATCAGCGGCACTGCCAGCGGTGCGGTCGGCAGTAAGAAAAAGAACGGCCAACGCAGCGCATCGATCGTGGCAGCCTTCCAACCGTCGCCGGGAGTACACAAGTCCAGTTTCATATTAGACGGTGATGAGGCGTAAAAAAACCAGATGGCACGCGGCAACGCAGGCAGGCGTTTGCCAGTCATCATAAAGGGGTCGTTCCAGAAACCAAACCCGGCTGTGCCGCTCAATTCATCCACAGAGTGAGAGAAACGCGCCCGCACCACCATCGTCAGCGGTGGAAGCCAGGGGAACCTACGGCGCGGCAGCCGTTGATAATCGTCTAGCTGCGCATCGGTATAGCGCTGCGACGTCGTGTCCTGGTTAACAAAGCGCAGCGTCTGCCCAGTTGGCTCCAACGTCCCGCCACCGCGTAGATAGCGCCTCCAACGCGAGCCAAGTTCCGACGAAAAATCTTCGCAAACCATGTGCCTCGGGGGTAGCCAAGTTTTCTTTTCGTGTTATAATGCCGCCAACTTTACAGGAGCAACTTGGCGACGTGAATCGTGACCAACATCCCAGCAGGCGTGGATCAGCCCAACCCAAGCGCCCGCCGCAACCCAACATCAGGCAACCAGCACACGCCACACCCCGCCATAGAGCTTCCCCGTCCCCCCCACCATCTCGCTCCGCGAGCGCACCTGCCCACCCAGCGGAATTGCGGGGCAACGCCAAGGTACGGGGAATCGGGGCAGCCGGTGACGTCAACAGGGCCCACGCTACCCGACGGGTGACACACCGGTCCTCACGCAAGAGACGGCGCACACCAGCCGGCGTCCGCTCCCTCAGCCGGCGTTGGCGAGGTTGTCTTGTGCCCCTGACGACGCTGGTGCTAGCCTTGTGCCTGATGGGATTACTGGCCTACGGTCTGCTCTCGCTCCAATCACCGACCAACATCCTGATTCTAGGCATTGACCGGCGTCCCGGCGAAGGAAATGCCGTCCGCACCGATACCATGCTGCTGGTGCACGCCGACCTGTCCAGCCGCCGCCTGGTGCTGCTGTCCATCCCCCGTGACCTGTGGGTCACCATCCCCGGAAAGGG
>CBFDAD010000316.1:0-2400 GCA_965602705.1 uncultured bacterium | reverse complement strand
TAGAGCTGTTGATGGGTGCATTGTTTTGTGTTGTGCTGTTGAGGGTGTCATGCCGCAAACAGAAACTGTTTTAAGACAAGCCCTAAAAGAATTAGTAAAACCTGTTCTTTTCATAAACAAAGTTGACAGATTAATCAAAGAGGTAAAATTAACTCCAAAAGAAATGGAAAAAAAGCCAAAAAAAAGCAGAATACCCACTGCACAATACACAATAGACGTTGGACGATGAACAATGCACAATGCACGACGGGGTACGGTTTGCGATCTGTGATTCTTGATCTGTGATTTGATAGCGCAGAGGCCGAGAGCGGGGAGCAGGTAGATAAAGGGTAGGAGGCCAGCGGTGCGTAGGTTGCTGGGGGTGATTTCGCCGACGGCGAGGGCGCTGGGAAGCAGCATAGTGGGTAAGTAGGTGAGGAGAAAGACGCGGGAGGCGAGGCGCAGGGGATTGGATGCTGGCTGTTGGGTGTTGGGTGTTGGATGTTGGATGTTGGATAGCCGGGGTTTGAGTAGGACGATGATTCCGAGTAGGAACAGGACGGCGGTGATGGGATCGAAGATAGGGCGGTAGGGGATGTTGAAGCGGATGTAGGGGTCTCCTCGGATAAAGAACATCCTCAGGCAAGCGGCTATCCCCGCTTGGACTTCTGACCAACTGGTCGCGGCGACCTGTTGAGTGCGAGTCAGGAAACTGTCGGGATGGGTGATCCAGTAATGGGCCAGCGGGGCCAAGGCCAGGGTGGCCACGACTACAAAGAGAATGAGTTGACCTAGACGGGCGACTCGCTGACCCGGGCCGGCAGAGAGGAGAAAGGCCAGCATCGCCGCTGCCAGCGGAATGGGGAAGGCACGGGCAGCCAGGTAGGTATAGGCGGTCAGGCCGCATAGGAGACCTGCCAGGATGAGCCAGAGGAGCCCTTTCAGGCCACTTTGTCCTCTTCCAAAAAGACGCAGCCCTCGCCACAGTGCCACGACCGTCAGTGCCTGCATAAGCGGCTGGGTCACGGCGCGGAACCCGTAGCGGCTGAGGATAAGGTGCCAGAAGGAGGTGGCGAGAAAAGCGCCGGTGAGAAGCGCCACCCATTTCGCATCGTCATGCCCGTGGAGTAGCTCATACACTGCCCAGGTGGTTGCAACGACGGTCGCTAGCCCTGTGAGAGCGGCGCTCAGCCGGAGTGCTAACGGCGTTACGCCCAGCAGTTTCATCCACAGGGCCGTCCAATAGAAGAACAGCACCTCCTTGCCGGTGTAGGCGGGGATAAAGACGGGGGTCTTGATGCCTCGGGCGATCTCGCCCGCCAGGATGCCGTTGGCAGCTTCGTCGTAGTGAAGGCCCAGCGGCAATTCCGGCACCCGGTACAGTCGCAGTCCCGCTGCGACGAGCAAGATGAGCAGCAGCGCTATACCATAGCGGAAGACCCAACGTGGGGTGGGCAGCGCGTCGTCCATCGGGAGGCATTATAACAGGCGGGGGATAGGATGCAAGAGACATCGCTGGACAAACTGGCTTTTTGTGCCATAATCGATCTCGCCTTGGTCTGCGTAACAGTTCTGCTCATTGGAGGGTTAGAATGTCCAAACACCGATACGATGTGGTGGTCGTGGGAGCGGGGCCCGCGGGCATCTTTGCCGCGCTCGAACTGAGTCGCAAATCGGATCTGCGTGTGGCCATGCTCGACAAAGGACCCGCCATTGATAAGCGGCACTGTCCGGCGCGCGAGGGGAAGGAATGTGCCCATTGCCGGCCCTGCTCGATCATGACCGGTTGGGGGGGGGCTGGGGCCTTTAGCGATGGCAAGCTGACACTCTCGCCAGCTTCCGGTGGACACCTGGGCGAGTTGCTGGGTGAACAGCGGGCTCAGGCGCTTATCGATGAGGTCGATCGCGTATACGTTGACTATGGAGCCAACAGGAACGTCTATGGCGCGTTTGCTGATGACTTTGACTCTTTGGCAGGAAGGGACGTGATGGCCGGATTGCGTCTCGTCTCGGTCCCTATCCGTCACATAGGGACGGAGCGGAGCGCCGAGATTATGGAGCGCATGTATGGGAACCTGGTGGAAAGTGGCGTGCGTGTGATGATGCGCACGCCGGTGGCGAAGGTGTTGACCAACGGCGGGCACGTCGCTGGTGTGGAGACGGAGCGAGGAGATGTGATTGAAGCGCCACGGGTGATCATCGCACCAGGACGAGAGGGAGCTGAGTGGATCAAGAGCGTCGCCGCCGAACTGAGACTTCCGCTGGCCTGCAACCCCGTGGACGTGGGCGTGCGGGTTGAGTTGCCAGCGGTCGTCGCAGAACCTGTCACCAAGTTGCTGTACGAGTTCAAGTTCCTGTATTACTCACGTGCCTTTGACGATCTGGTACGCACTTTCTGTGTCTGTCCCTACGGGGAGGTAT
>CBFDAD010000315.1:0-2406 GCA_965602705.1 uncultured bacterium | reverse complement strand
CCGGTGGTCGAATTCTTGCAAGAGGATCAGGGGTTGTGGCGTTTCACCACCTATGATCCCGCCGATCTCAAGACCTTTACCGCCAACGCCGGCTGGTTCTACGATCTGCAGGACATTCGGGGCTACGACTCGCTCTTTAGTGCCCAGTACCGTGACTATATGCGGCTGATTGGTGCCCAGGACGAGCTGGATTTCAACCGCATCGCGCCGCTGAGGGATTGGTCGGCGCTTGACTCGCCCATGCTCGACATGCTGAACGTCAAGTACGTGTTGACCGAGGAGCGACTTGACAGCAGCCCCAAGTACCGGCTGGCCTACGAAGACGAATCGCTGCGCGTCTATGAGAACCTGGGCGTGATGCCCCGCGCGTACCTGATGAGCGAGGCGTGCACCGTGACCAGTGACGACCCGCTGGCCACCATGCAAAAGGTTGATCCGCGGCAGACGGTCATTGTCCACCCCCAGGATTTGCCCGGCTCGTTTGTGCCCACAGAAGGCGCCGCTTGCCTCCCCGGCCCGACCCAGGCGATCACTTACAACCTCCCCAACGAGGTGTTTGTAGACGCAGAGACGGAGGGGCGCAGTTGGCTGGTGCTGACCGATAGTTACTTCCCTGGCTGGAAGGTGTTTGTCCGCCCCCGCGGCGGTAGCGGGGATGACGAGACGGAACTAGAGGTGGTGCGGGTGGCGGGCAACTTTCGCGGCGTACCGCTGGACGCTGGCGCCTGGACGGTGCGCTTCAAGTACAGCCCCAACCCGGTCAAAATCGGCGCGTTCACCTCGTTTCTGAGCGGCATCATTTGCCTTTTCCTGGCGGGGGCCTGGTTGTGGCGCTTTTTCTATCGCGAAGAGGACGATGCCTCCACCGTCCGCCGGGTGGCCAAGAACAGCCTGGCTCCTATTGCGCTGAACTTGATGAACCGCGCGGTCGACATGGGTTTTGCCGCCCTCATGGCCCGCGTGCTCGGCCCTGAGGGCAGCGGCAAATACGCTTATGCTATCTTTATCTTTGGCTCGTTCGACATTTTGACCAACTTTGGGCTCAACGCGCTGCTGCTGCGCCAGGTCGCCCGTGACAAGGATCGAGCCAACCGTTATTTCGTCAACACCACGGTGCTGCGTTTGATCCTGGTGGGGCTGGCCGTGCCCCTGTTGGGCATCTTTTTGCTGGGTCGCCAGACGTTGGGAGAGACCGGGCTGGCGCGCGATACCACCGGCGCGATCCTGTTGCTCTTTGTCGGCCTGGTGCCAGGGACCATCTCGGCCGGCCTGGCGGCGCTCTTTCAGGCCTACGAAAAGCACGAAATCCCGGCGGCCGTCACCTCGGTGGCCACCATCGTCAAGGTGATCTTGGGCACGCTGGTCTTGACGCTGGGCTGGAGTATCGTCGGGCTGGCAGGGGTGTCCATCCTCACCAATCTGGTCACGTTGGTCATCCTCTCAATCCTGACGGTGCGTCTTCTGACCCCGTTTCGGCTGGAGAATGACTGGCGCCTGCAGTGGGCGATGGCCATCGAGAGCTTTCCCCTGATGCTGAATCACCTGATGGCGAGCTTGTTTTTCCGGGTGGACATCTTTTTGATTGAGGGGCTCAAGAACCGGCGTGGCATTGATGGCAACGTGATGGTGGGATGGTATAGTTGGGCCTACAAGGGTGTTGACTTGCTCAACGTTATTCCTTCTTTCTTTACCTTTGCTATCTTTCCGATCATGTCACGCCAGGCTCACGAGGACCGGCGTGCCCTCACTACCACCTATCACCTGGCGATCAAGCTGCTGGTGGTGCTGGCCCTGCCGGCGGCGATGGCGATGACGCTGCTGGCGGAACCCTTTATCGCCATCCTGGGCGGAGATGCCTTCTTGCCCGACAGCGCCATCGCGTTGCAATTGATGGTCTGGTCGATTCCCGTCGGTTGGATCAACAGTGTCACCAACTATGTGTTGATCGCCCTGGATCGACAGCGTTTTCTCACCCGCGCCTTTGTCGCCGGTCTGGCCTTTAATCTGGTCGTCAACTTGATTTTCATCCCCATGTATGACTATCGGGCGGCGGCGATTACTACGATCTTTTCAGAGCTCGTCCTGCTGACCTCCTTTTACGTGGGCATCCGGCGTTATCTGGCCCCGGTCTCTTGGATTGCTTTGCTGTGGCGGCCGGCGTTGGTTGGCGCAGTGATGGTCGGGGTCGGGCTGGCGCTGCGACCGGTGAACGTGCTACTGGCACTGTTGGCATCGCTGGGGGTCTACGCTTTGGGCGTGGTCGTCCTGGGGGTCTTTAGTCCCGATGAAATCGCGCTCGTTTTGGGCCGGCGACGCGCTGACCCGGCCAGGGCGTACGGAGCAAGCTCGGATCACTCTTGACTAGGGCAAACGCATTTATATTTTCCGGACAGGATTAACAGGATT
>CBFDAD010000314.1:0-2410 GCA_965602705.1 uncultured bacterium | reverse complement strand
CATCCTGGCCGGCGTTTTCACAATGCTACTGGCCATCATCTTCTTTGCCGGTGCGGAAATCGGCACATGGTTCATCCCCGAAAAAGACGTACCCATTGGCGTCCAGGAGCTGATAAGGGACACCGCCCGCTCCTTTTCTGATGAGTTGTGGCCGCCGATGGCCTGGCAGGCGGGTGTGCTGGTACTCATTGGGCTGGGGCTATGGGCGCTGTCTTTCTTTGCACTTGGGCCACCACTTTCCGAGAAGCCTCAGCTTTGATAAGGAGGTGTCCATCGAACCTTAAGCCTATTTAAACGAAAGGAGAAGCTAAAATGAGCACAAATGATGTTCTCACTGAGACACGCGAGGTAAGCGACTTTGACCGGGTTGCCCTGACAGGATTCGGCGAACTGGTCATCACGCAAGGCGAAGAGGAGTCGCTAACGATTGAGGCCCATCAGGATATCTTGTCCAGGATCGAGACGGAAGTAAAGGACGGCAAGCTCATCATCGGGATCAGCGGGAGCTGGCTGGACTGGCTCGGCGACGTCCTCACCGCCGGTTTCACCAGAAAGCGAATCAGATACGATCTGACGGTGAAACAGTTCACTGGCCTGGAGGTTTTGGGCGCTGCTCGCGTAAAGGTCGCCAACATTGAAACCGATCGCCTGGCACTGGAATTACGCGGGGTCGGCGACGTAAACATTGAGTCGCTCGACGCCGAACGGTTAAAAGTCGACCTGCCCGGCGCAGGCAGGATCGGCGTTGCGGGCCGGGTGGCGGAGCAGACGGTTACCATAAGCGGCGCGGGTAGCTACGATGCCCCCAAACTGGAGAGTCAACGGGCAAAGGTAACGCTCAAGGGTCTGGGGAGCGCCACTGTCTGGGCAGTCGAAGAGCTGGATGCAACCATCCGGGGTATTGGCAGCGTGTCGTATTATGGTACGCCAAAAGTCAGCAAGGAGATCACCGGCCCTGGAAGTGTGAAGAGCTTGGGCAATCCCTAAAGAGACCGATCACTCAACCGCTAACGCGGTGGTCAAGTTTGGCGCCCAGTGGATGGGCCATTTTCGCCAAGTCAGCGAACTATGAACGCACCTGAGCTATACATCTGAGCGAAAGCTGGAGGGCACGGTTTGAGGGATTGTCCATGCGACACGCGCCCGCAGGCGAAACGGTGCTGTCCGGCATGCTCGATCAGGCCGCCCTGCACGGGGTGCTGATGAGAATCCGCGATCTGGGCCTGAAGCTTGTATCCGTCAACCGCATTGGAGCAACGGGAGCATCTTGAATGAACTTTGGCGAGCGTGACGAGGTGTCTATCGAACCGTCGGGCTTCCCCCCTGCTTGCGGGGGGACTGAGGGGGGCATTTTCGGAATAGTTGAGCGAAAGGACCGCCCCAAAACGTACCGTCAGCGGGAGCGCGGTACGGCGGATAATATGACCATTTGAAAGGAGCTTGAAATGAACAAAAACACAAAAACCAACCGCCCTTCTGGCCTGCTCTTGGGTGGGATACTCATTCTGATCGGCGCCATCTTTTTGGTGCAAAACTTGACTGACTTTGACCTGGTGAGCTGGAACTGGTGGGCCTTGTTTATCCTGATTCCCGCCCTCGGTTCCCTGGCTAGGGCCTGGAGAATCTATCAAGCCGAAAGGCGGCTGACGGCGGCGATGCGCGGCCCCCTCGTCGGTGGATTTGTGTTGCTGCTGGTGACGACCATTCTGCTGTTCGATCTGGACTGGGGCACGATGTGGCCGCTCTTTTTGATCATCGTCGGGGTGGGAGCGCTGGTCGTTCGTTGACAGGCGAGCGCTCAGCAGCCAGCAGTCAGTCGTCAGCCTGCCGCCGTCAAACGTTGGACCCATCTCCATGAAGAGGTAAATTGACAGAGTTGATAGTTAGATTTGCCCAGGAGGGAAAAATGGAAGAGAAAAGAATTGAAGAGAAAGGACGTAGAGGATACCGTTCATTGTTCTGGCCCCTGGTGCTCATCGGGATCGGCGTGGTGGCGCTGTTGGGCACCATGGGCGTCCTGTCCCGCGCCAACTTTGTCGTGCTCTTTCGGCTGTGGCCGGTGCTCTTGATCCTGGTCGGGCTGGACATCGTGTTCGGGCGTCGCTCGCCCGCCATCGGCGCGCTGCTCGGCGTCGGCGCCGTCGCGCTGATTGTCGGCCTCATGTTGGTTGGCCCTTCGCTGGGCTGGGGCGAGGACCTGGACGTGAAAACTGATCGTTTCAGCGAACGGATTGGCGAGGCGACCTCGGCCCGCGTGAGCCTGAACCTGTCGTCCGGGCCCACCGAGATCACCGCCCTGTCCGACTCTGACGACTTGATCGACGCCGAGCTAAACTACACCGGCGAGATCGAGTTCGAGGCGCGGGGCGACCGGGATAAAACCATCAGCCTCAGCGAGCGCGACGCAGAC
>CBFDAD010000313.1:0-2419 GCA_965602705.1 uncultured bacterium | reverse complement strand
GGAGCGGCCTGAGAGCGGCGCCATTTACGTCGAACAGATTGAACAGGAGGCGCAACGGCTAGGTGTGGGTCAGATGGTCTCAATCATCGGTCGCTTCTGGTCACTGGACCGGGAGCAACACTGGGACCGCATCGAGAAGACCTATCGTTGGCTGGTCAATGGCCAAGGGCAATCGGTTTGCTAAAAAAAATCATTTGCACTAAACTATGCACAAGGCGGGACCGAGCGAAGCGGATACAAAGCCTGCCCGCTTGGACGGCCTCAATCAATACGACACACAACCTTACCAAACCATCTTCCCCTTGAACAGCCTATTTCACATCACGGAGGTACCTCATGATTGGCTTTTCTCTATCCGAAGAGCAAAGATTCATCCGCAAGCTGGCGCGCGACTTTGCCCAAAACGAGATGGTCCCCCGCGCCGAGCATTATGATCAGACAGCCGAATACCCTTGGGAGGTGATCGAAAAGGCTCACGAGGTCGGCTTGCTCAACATCATCATCCCCGAAGATTTAGGCGGCGTCGGGGCGGGTTCACTGGAAGAGTGCCTGGTGGCCGAAGAATTTTTCGCCGGCGACGCAGGGATGGGCACGTCTATGCTGGCCAACAACCTGGGGATGATGCCGATTGTCGCCAGCGGCACCGAGGGGCAAAAGGAGAAATTTCTCACCCCGTTTCTAGAAAAGCCGATCATGGCCGCGTTTTGCCTCACCGAAAGCGGCGCTGGCTCCGACGTGGCCAATCTGCGCACCTCTTGGCGTCGTGACGGCGACGAATACGTGCTGAACGGCAGCAAGATGTTTATCACCAACGGCGGAGTGGCCTCGCTCTACACCGTGTTTGCGACCGCCGAGCCAGGCAAACGCAATTACCGCGCCTTTAGCGCCTTTATCGTTCCCCGGGATTTGCCTGGGGTATCCGTCGGCAAAAAAGAGAACAAAATGGGCCACCGCTGTTCCGACACCTCAGAAGTGATCTTTAATGACGTGCGCCTACCCGCCGACCATCTGCTGGGCCAAGAGGGCCAGGGTTTCAAGATCGCCATGCAGACGCTAGACAAGAGCCGGGCCGGCATCGCTGCCAGCGGCGTCGGCATCGCTCGCGCGGCGCTCGAGGCCGCCACTGAATACGCCAAAGAGCGGCAGACTTTTGGTAAACCGCTGGCTGCTCACCAGGCGATCCAGTTCATGCTGGCCGACATGGCCATCAAAATCGAAACAGCCCGGCTCATCACCTGGAAGGCAGCCTGGCTGGCCGACCAGGGGCTGCCCAACAACTATGAATCGTCCATTGCCAAATGCTACGCCACCGACACCTGCATGGATGTAACCACCGACGCAGTGCAGGTGCTGGGCGGTTATGGTTACAGCAAAGAGTATCCAGTGGAACGCTACATGCGTGACGCCAAATTGATGCAGATTTATGAGGGAGCCAACCAGATTCAACGTATCGTCATCTCGCGCAATATACTCGCCTGACGACTTTGACAAAAGTGCCAATTCCTGATAAGCTAGCACAAGTAATTCTCACTAACCGGATGAATGCCTATGGAACCCAACAACAAAAAACCGGTGGACAAGACCGCTTTTCTCGACCACGAGGCGCAGAGCTTTATCGCCTCGATCGGCACAAGCTTGTCTTCTCAGGATGACGTTGACGTCGCTTTGTCCCAGGTGATCGTTCAAATCACCGAATTTCTGACTGCCGAGGCGCTCTCTATCTTTGTGGTCGAACAGCCCAGCGGCGATTTGGTGCTCACACACGCCACCGGCCAGGTCGGCCACAAGATCATTGGTCTCAGACTCGAGAGCGACCAGGGCGTCGTCGGGTGGGTCGTCAAGCACAGCGAAGACCTGATCGTGCCCTATCCGGGCCTGGACGCCCGCTTTTTCGAAGGCGTGGACGAGGATACCGGCTTTTCTACGCGCTCTATCCTCTGTAGTCCCATTCGAGAGGACGGCCACGCGATTGGGGCCATCGAAGTGTTGAACAAAAAAGAGGGCACCTTTAACGACGACGACCTCGAGTTACTGCGCGCCATCGCCCAATTGCTGGCGCAAGCGATTACACCCGCAGCATAACCGCAGGTGCGCACAGATCCGTTTGTCCGGACTTTTGTGCGCGTCTGCGGTTAACATTTTTTCATACGAGCTATGGACTTGAGGGAGTTTATCACCCAACTGCGCCGGACCAACGGGCTGACCCAGGTCGAAACACCGGTCAGCCCCCATCTGGAGATGGCGCGCGTGATCCACGCCCTGGAAGAACGAACACCGGGGCGCCCCGTGCTCTTCCACCAGGTGAACGGCTACCCTGGTTGGCGGGTCGTGGCCGGACCGTGTGCATCACGGGGAAACCTGGGCCTGGCGTTGGGCGTACCCGCCGACCGGCTGCTCTTCACCCTGGCCCAAGCGATGG
>CBFDAD010000312.1:0-2425 GCA_965602705.1 uncultured bacterium | reverse complement strand
GCGGCGCCGACGAACTACGAGAAACCGCCGCCAAACCTACCTGCGCCTCTAAGCTAAAATCGCTACATCCTGAGCCCTAGGACCTTTATCGCCCGTAACAACAGCGAATTCCACCCGCTGTCCTTCGTCCAGCGACCTATAGCCCTCTGTACGAATATCAGAGTGATGGACGAAAATATCTCCACCTGCATCGCGCTCGATGAAACCATAGCCCCTTGTTGCGTTGAACCACTTGACTGTACCAGTCTCTCTCTGCCATGAGTATTTCTCCTTCGTGTGAATAGGTGCGCACTACACTTGGGCTCTCCCTCAAAAATTACCCTCGCGCAAAGCGAACGTGCGTTTCGGTAACTACCACAAAGCAGTTGGGTATCTGCTCTCCATAATCCCTGAGCAACCGCCGAATAGCATCGACCTTTTTGCTCGCCCGTTCATCCTCAAGACGTAAAAGAACGACACCCCTGTGCGTGCAGCCAACGCGCTACTGCCGGACCGGTGCATTCGTCTACCAGAAAACGCATCACGCAGCTTCAGTTGCTAATGGCATAAACACATTGAGGATGTACTCGACGGTCAGGCGCGTTCCCTTGATGACGGGTTTCCCAACCATCACTTTGGGATTGAGTGTAATTCGCTCAAGCAATTGCTGTTCCTGCATAGCCTTATCCTCCCGCATCTATTATACACCAAACGTTCGGATTATGAGTGGATTTAAATGGGAACCCGTCCACTTCATTGGATAAGGAACATTTTACCCCAAGAAGGCAGGATTGGGCAAGCTGTCAATGCACTCTCCCCAGATCGATGCCGGACATTGTTGGGGATCAGCCAGGGGAGTGGCCTGATGGGGCGGCGCTGCATAACCCGGCCGCAGGAAGGACAGCACACCACGTGATTGGACGACGGGACAACTGTCAGGCCGCCTGCACTGTCACCCTTGCGGGGGACAGGCGCAAGTGGGGCGGCGGTCTGGGTATCTGTGTCCACCACCTCACAGGCAGGCGCGTCGGCAACCGGTTTGACAGCCCATGACCCACCCACTATAATCCTTCCACGGCTCTGAAAACAAAACGGCCCTTCACCAGGCAGAGGTCTTGGCGCCGACGTCCGGTAAATGGGCCAGAGGTGACGAGGCGATGTCCATCATAGGAATTCATAGCTGGTTGTCCGACGTGGTCGTGCTATACGCCGCGCTGATGGGTGTGTGGGGTCTGCTCAACTTTGCCCAACGGCAAGGCATCAGCGAGGGCTATTGGTGGGGACTCGTCATCGGCGAGCTGTTAATCCTGACCCAAGGCTCGCTGGGAGGGCTGCTGTGGTTTCAGGGCCGCCAGCCGGAACAGGGGGTCCACTTGTTCTACGGCGTCGTTGCTGCCGTGGGCATACCGGCGGTTTACGTGGGCACCCGCGGGCGGGAGGGGCGGGGGGAAAGCCTGGCCTACGGGATCGCGGCGCTGGTCGTGGCCCTGCTGGCCTGGCAGGCCATAGCGAGCGCGTAGAGCACAGCTTCCCGAAAGCTCCTAGCTTCCCGAAAGCTGGCAGCTTTCGGGAAGCTATTTTGGCCCCCACCGTTCCCACAGCACCAACAACAACGGAGCCACAGCCAGGGCCGGCAAAAAACTGGCCACTTTGACCTTTTTTATCTCCAGCAACAGCAGCCCGATGCCCAGGATGATGACCCCGCCGGCGGCCGTCATCTCGGTGACCATCGGGTCGGTCAGCACGTTCTGAAACATCCCCGCGCCCAGCGTCAGCGTGCCCTGGTACAGCAACACCGTGACGGCGGCAAACGTCACGCCCATGCCCATCGAAGCAGCAAAGGCCAGCGAGGCAAAGCCATCCATCACGCTCTTGATGGCCAGCAACTCATAGTTGCCCACCAGGCCATCCTGAATCGAGCCCAGCATCGCCATCGGCCCCACGCAAAAAACCAGGCTGGCGGTGACAAATCCCTTGGTGAATTGGCCGCGCGTCAGGAGGGGAAAACGGGCGGCTTTGGCTTCCAGCCACTGTCCGGCGCCGTCCAGTCGCTCCTCCAGACGCCACCATTCGCCCAGGATGCCACCGATGAGAATGCTGCCCAGCACCAGCAAGATGTTTTGGGTGCCCAGCGCCATGTCCATCCCCACCACCAGCGTCACCAGACCGACGCCCTGCATCACGACGTGGCGCACCTGGGTGGGCAGCCTTTCGCCCAGCAGAGCGCCCAGGCTGCCGCCTACGATCACGGTTACGACGTTTATCAGCGTTCCTACCATTGCGGTCGCCCTTCAAAACTATACGAATTCTTTCTGACAAGATTAACAGGATTGACAAGATTTTTCCGAACCTCGGGGCATCTCGCTAACCGGACCCACCGGCGCCATTCTAGCTGATTTCTACGTCTGGCGCAATCACGCGCGCCCTCCCGGCTCGCGACGGTTTT
>CBFDAD010000311.1:0-2437 GCA_965602705.1 uncultured bacterium | reverse complement strand
GGGCGGCATTAGGGCGTTTCCAATCAGGATGAGTCCAGATTGTAGTCGCCCAGCCGTTTGACCCAGGGTAGTTCAGATCTGACCAGATTGTACAGACGTTCGTCAGCCGTCCAGAGTTCCAGGCCGAGCATCTCTGCCAAGGCCAGGTAGTGACTATCGTAGGCCTGTGGGCGGTTGAACCGTTTGGCCAGTTCCCAGGCCTTCTGGTGCAATCCATCGGGGTAGATGAGTCTCACGCCGAGGAGGTGGAAAGCTTTGAACATCAGCTCGGCTTCCGCAGGTGGTACCAGTCCACGCTGCATCTTGTTACAGATCACTGACGTTCCTTCGAAGGCGAGCAAGGGCGGGGCGATGATTTCTACACCTGCGTCAATCCATGCATCCCACAGGTGGTGAGCCTTGGGGCTATCCGCCTCGGCGAGCACCAATTTGAGCGCTAAATTGGTGTCAATGCAGACCTGCGAGCTCAAGGTCTCTTTCCTCCCTTAACCTATCCAGATCTTTGGCGACATCGGAAAACGGTGCTCCGCCACGGCGCGCAAGGGTCATTTCCCGCACTGCCTGAGCCATGCCCAAGGCTGCTTTTCGCTGGGCGTGGGAGGGCGGAGAGGTCGTCTTTTCCAACGACTCTAGCTTCTGCAGGTCTTCGATGCTCACCAGGGCCGCTTTGGGCTTACCTCTTGAAGTCAGAATGATTCGCTCCCGCCCAAAGGCCACACGATTGACGATCATCGAGATGCTGCGCTTGATCTCGGCGATGCCTATCATCTCCATAGTTACTCCTTCATGGTCCATAATGGTGATAGTGGATATTATACTCCATACACCACTCTCGTCAACTCGTGCTTGTGGAGGACTTGATTGCAGGAGATCCTGGCAATTGGAGTGATACAGGAACTTGTCGTCTGCCTGAAGGGCCATGGAGACCTTGCTGAAGTCGGTCGATGAGGGTAAAATGGCAAGACCAGGAACATAAGGGGGTGAGAGATGAAACTGAGGCACGATATGTTGATACACGGCGTCAACGTCGTCTGTGCGCGGCACGAGGGCAAGCTGGGGGGGCTCGCTGTCGCGTGGGCAACGCAGGTCTCCACGGACCGCGTTCTGATCTGCGTCGGCAAGCAGAGCGCCACGCGCGCGTTGATCCTCGCTTCCGGGGCGTTCGGGTTGAGCGTGCTCACGGGGGAGCAGGTCGAGGTCGCCCGGGCGTTCGGCAGGCGCTCTAGCAGTAAGGTGGACAAATTCGAGCGAGTCGGCTACCATACCGCCGAGACTGGGTCTCCGCTGCTCGACGAGTGTGCAACGGCGCTTGATTGCAGGGTGGAGGTCGTGCACGATCTGGACGGCCAGAAGCTGATCATCGGACGGGTTGTGGCGGCCGAGCGCCTGAAGGAAACGTACGAGCCGCTCGTATACAGGGAGGAGGATTACTGATGGGCGAGGATCTGCCAGAGACGCCGACGGGGGAAAAGGGGAAACCAGCACGACCCAAGCGCCGGTACCCGCCTTTCTACGAAAAGGCCGTGCCTATCGCTCTGGTGGTCATCGTCATAGCCATCGTCATCCTGTTGCTCATCATCCTCGGCGTGGCCCTGGATCTGTTTCCGGGGGTGGGGTAGACGCTTTCGCTGCGTAGCTGACCTAGAGGCATCACATCACGAAGGAGGTTTGCTGTGGGCACGATCAATATCTGGCTACCATTTATGTCATGCATTCTCAGCTTTGTCTTTGCCTTTCTCGTCTTGAGGCGCTACGTGGCGCGCAAGGGCCTGCACTTGCTTTTGTGGGGTATCGGCATGGTGTTCTACGGCGTCGGTGGCTTCTGCGAGGGGTACTATGGCGCTTTCGGGTGGAACCCGTTGGTCTTTCGGCTGTGGTACCTGTTTGGGGCCATCCTGGTCGCGGCCTGGCTGGGGCAGGGCACGGTCTACCTGTTGGCGCGGCGCAATTGGGCCAACGGGTTGATGGTGATCCTGGCCTTGGGCTCGCTATACGGCCTGATACGCGTCTTTACCGCCGAGATCGACCCCAGCCTGATGACGACCAGCGTGCACACCGGCAGCGAGCTGAGCGGGCACGCCATTGTCACCCCTGGCGTGCGCACCTTGACGCCCTTCTTTAACCTGTACGGCACAGTGACGCTAGTGGGGGGCGCGGCCTGGTCAGCCTGGATCTTTTGGCGCAAGCGCATCCTGCTGCACCGTACCATCGGCAACATCCTCATCGCCGCCGGGGCGATGCTGCCGGCGTTCGGCGGCGCCTTCAGTCGCTTTGGGCTGGCCAACGCGCTCTACCTGGGCGAGCTGTTCGGCGCGTTGTTGATTTTCGCCGGTTTCATTCGCGCTACTACGCCGATTACGTCAGCGAGCGAGTAGTGCAGCTTTCTTGACACTCGACGGCAGACATTGTATAATGCGGGTGGTGAAAACGATACCAT
>CBFDAD010000310.1:0-2460 GCA_965602705.1 uncultured bacterium | reverse complement strand
CGAGCGGCGGTTGGTCCCGAGCTGTGTTTGCTGGGTAATATTGATTCCTACGCGGTGGTGCAAAAGGGGACCGAGGCTGAACTGGCTGCCGAGGTTGCCCGACAGATACGGGTTGCTGGCGCCAGCGGAGGTTTCATTGTCGGCGTAGGGAGTCCCTTGCCTCTCGACACGCCTCCCGAGCGTGTGGACCTGCTCGTCCGCTGCGCACGCCGGCATGCGACTGGAAATTAAACTGGCAACTCTCTAGTTGTCGTCTAAACTCACTCTAATAGCGTTCAGTCACTAGGAGGAACAAATGTCTGCAATCAGCCCTGAGGTCTTGGAGAAACTGCGTACATTTGATACGCCGACTATCTGCAATCTGGTTGAGCTTTTTGAGGTTCGCCCGCGCGATACAGGCTATATGGACGGCCGGATTAGGGTGTGTTTCCCAGAGATGCCCCCGATGGTGGGTTTTGCGGCCACGGCGACTTTTCGTTCTTCGGCGCCTCCGCGGGAGGGCGACGCCTATGCGAGCACCGGCGTCCAGGTCGAGCGCTTTCAGGAATTATCAGGGCCACCCGTCGTCGTGTTCCAGGACTTGGACGATCCGCCCGTTGGGGCCACGTTTGGCGAGGTTATGTGCACGACGTACCAGGCTTTTGGAGCGGTCGGGCTTGTTACTAGCGGCGCAGGACGTGATCTCGAACAGGTACGCGCGCTCGACTTTCCCGCCTTTACCAGCGGGGCGATTTGCGCGCACGCATACTGTCACGTCCTGCAGGTCCACGTCCCTGTCCACGTGGGAGGGCTCGTCGTGTATCCGGATGACCTGCTGCACGGGGACCTCAACGGTGTCACGACCATTCCTCACGAGATTGCGCCTGAGCTGGCGGACATCGGAGATGAATTCGTTGCCGCTGAGAAGATCATCCTGGATGTCTTGCACGGCGGGACTCTCTCTCTCAAGAGGCTGCAAGAGGCCACGGCTGAGGCCCTGGCCTCTATTGCGAGACTCAAAGCCCAGGTTTCTCGTGCGAGATAAGCGTCTGCGTCCAGCCGCGAGGGCAAAGTCACGATGATTCGACGTCCGGATAGACCTGATTTTGAACGCTTCCTGACAACCATCCGGGGAGGTTGTGCAGACCGTGTGCCCGTCGCCGAAGCGTTGGTGGATAACCAGGTAAAGGCAGCCGTCCTGGGTAGGCCCATTCTGAGTCTGGCTGACGACGTGGCGTTCTGGGAAAAGGCGGGCTACGATTTTATCTGTCTGCCCAGCGGCATCCTGGACCCTGCGCAGACCACCAGCGCCAAGCGGCGTCTGGGGGCCCGCGACGATCGTTACGACAAGGATGGCACGGAGGTTGAATGGGCCGATGAAGGCCGCGGCCAAATCACGTGTATGGCCGACCTCGAAGCCTACCCCTGGCCGGCGGTCCAAGACCTGGTGCCGGTGCACCTGACGGAAGTAGCCCGTTTTCTGCCGGGCGGTATGAAGGTAGTTGTGACCACAGGCAAGATCTTTACCGCTTCCTGGCAACTGATGGGGTTTGAAGCCTTTTGTTTTGCGGTCTATGACCAACCGGAGCTGGTTGAAGCGCTGTTTGATCGCGTCGCTCGCCTTCAGGTCGCGGCCTATGAACGTATCTGTGAGATAGATAGCGTCGGAGGGTTCTGGTTTAGCGATGACGTGGCTTACGCAGAAGGTATGATGATCGCTCCCAAGATCCTGCGACGGTACCTATATCCGTGGTACAAGCACATGGTCAGGATGGCGCATCAGGCCGGCAAAATCGCTATTTGCCATTCGGATGGTCGTCTGTGGAAGGTGATGGATGATATCATTGGCTGTGAGTTTGACGCGCTGCATCCGATCGAGCCCAAAGCTATGGACATCGAAGAGGTGCGCCGTCGCATTGCGGGCAAGCTGTCTTTGATCGGGAACATCGATCTGGATTATCCCCTGACGACCGGCACGCCGGAAGCGGTTCGCGCTCAGGTTCGCGAGCGCGTCGCCGCCCTGGCTCCTGCTGGCGGTTACCTGGTTGGGTCCAGCAACTCTATCCCTGGCTGGGTGCCGGTGGAGAACTATGTCGCGATGCTCCAGGCGGCGTTTGATTACGGCCGGTACCCGATTTCGGTTGCGTAAAGGATAGGACATTGTCACAGGACGGCGCGTTTATTTATGGCACGACGTTTCTGACGGCTAAAGTGGTACCCGAGACGGTCGATTTTATGTGTCAAGAGATTCTACGCTACTAAGAAACTTGGCCGCAGTTTCTTGCCCACCGAATAGCGCCGCCTGCGCTATGGAATACTCGGAAGCGCAACTGGTTGATTGAGTAAAAGTTAAAAAGGATATCCATGATCGAATCACCGTTAATTCTCCTGTGGGGTATTGGCACAATCTTTCTGGCTAGCGTAGTATCTGGCTTGACCGGCTTCGGCTTTGCACTGGTTGCGGTTCCGTTGCTAATGGTC
>CBFDAD010000309.1:0-2486 GCA_965602705.1 uncultured bacterium | reverse complement strand
TCGTCATACGTGTTGACCAGCGGCACCGGGCAAACCTCGGCGCACTCGCCGCAGCCCGTACATTTGTCCAGGTCCACAAAGCGCGGCTTGCGCCGAACGGCCACGGTGAAATCGCCCGCCTGTCCATCCAGGTCCAGCACCTCGCTATCCACCATCAACTCGATGTTCAGGTGGCACCCCACCTCCACCAGCTTGGGACTGATGGTGCACATGGCACAATCGTTGGTCGGAAAGGTTTTGTCCAATTGGGCCATGTGCCCACCGATGGCCGACTTTTCCTCAACGAGATAGACCTTGTAGCCAGTCTCGGCCAGGTCGAGCGCAGCCTGGATGCCGGCGATACCGGCCCCCACAACCATTACCGCGCCTACGCAGCCGTTTTCACTGTTTGACTGAGCCATCTCCATCTTCCTCAAGCAACTTCTTGACGTGACGGAGGAGTTCGTTGGGGGGCACCGGTTTCTCCAGATAGGCCTGTACATCCATCGTCATACCAGTTTCCAACTCGTAGCGGCGACGACTGGCATCCTCGATGACTGTCGTAAGGACCGCGATTTGTAGATGCTTATAGCGCGGGTTGCTGCGCAATTTGCGAATGACAGCAAACCCATCCATGCGCGGCATCAACAAGTCTAGGATCAGCAGGTCCGGGATGTTACGCTCGATCATCGCCATACACTTGCGGCCGTCGCTGGCGCTAGCCAGCCGGTAGGGCTGTGACTTGAGCACAGCCATAATGCCCTCGACCACATCGGGATCATCATCCACAACCAAAAGATAGGGTTGTTCGAGCAACGCCTTCACCCGCTTGATCAAGTCAGCCGGGGCCACTGGCTTTTCGATATAGTCCTGTACGTCCATCTCCAGGCCCGTCTCTAGCTCATAGCGGCGGCGGCTGGCGTCCTCAATGACCGTCGTCAATATTATGATAGATAGAGCCGCGTACTTGGGACTGCTGCGCAGCTCTTTGATGACCGAAAAGCCATCCATACGTGGCATCAACAGGTCCAGGATGAGTAAATCTGGGACTTGCTCCTCAATTAGATCGAGACATTGACGACCATCCCGTGCAGTTTTGAGTCGGATAGGTAGGCTTTCGAGCACGGTGACAAGGCTATCAATGATATCGGGATCATCGTCGACGACCAAGACATAAGGCTCTTTTTTCATGGTCTCTCCCCTCGTCCGTTGAATAATTGGCACTAACCTTCACCCTGCTCGAAGCATCTCTGAAAGCGTTTAAAATCGCAGGGTCATGCGGGGGCAGTAGCATCAACGCGTGATGGCACTGCCTCTGCCCTTGACACAGAACCCTCTTGTCTCCTCAGTGGGCTTGGACCCAGTCGCTTGATCTCAGCCGTCATCTCAGCAGCAGCAAAGGCAAACTGTCCACCCATCGCCGCCGAGACATTGATCATCTGAATGCGCTGCTTTTCCAAACCGATCTCTCCCAGCAGCTTGCGGACGTATTCAACTCTCCTGCGAGCGTTTACATTACCATCCTGGTAATGACAATCGCCCGGCAGTCAACCGGCCACCATCACACCATCGGCGCCGTCCTCAAAGGCGTGCAGCATGTGGAGCACATCCACACGACCTGAGCAGGGCAACTCCATGATCTTGATCGCGGTCGGGTATTCCAACCGCAGCGCCCCTGCCAGGTCAGCCGCTGCGTAAGCACAGTGATGACAGGCAAAGACGATGATTTGCGGCTCGAAACCATTGGCGTCCGCCCCACCAGGATTGCTACGTTCCGTCATAGTCGGTCCTCCTCGTCACTTGCTACTTACCATCGCTGGCTGTAGTGCCGACTCGCCCAGAAGCAAGGCATCCAGTTTCTTGAGCACCTGTGCGTCCTTATAGTGCATCATTTGTATGGCCCGTGCCGGGCACTCGGCAGCGCACGAACCACAACCGTGGCAAATCGCCGCCTCAATATGAGCCGCTCCTACAATGCCACCCACGCCGGTCAGTTCGGCGCTGATCTTCGGCACCCCATAAGGGCATATGCGGACACAGGTCAAACAGCCCACGCAAAGCTCGGGATCGACGTGCGCAACCAGAGCGCTGGTGGTCATCGTGTCTTTAGACAGAATCACCGCCGCCCGCGCCACCGCTGCCTGGGCCTGTATGATCGTCTCGTCCACTAGCTTGGGGTAGTGGGCCATGCCGGCCATGTAAATTCCATCCGAGCTAAAGTCCACAGGGCGTAACTTGACGTGGGCCTCCAGGAAAAAGCCATCCAGGTCTACCGATACCTTGAGACGAGTTGCCAGTTCACGCGCGTCGTCAGGCGGCACAATCGGCATGCTCAACACCAACACATCGGGCTGCAGCACCAGCTCTCGCCCCAACTGCGGTTCGTAGGCGTGGATCTTTAGCGTCCCGTCCGCCGACGTAGACACTTGCGGCTTGCGATCAAAATCATAATGCACGAACAAGACGCCCTTTTCCCGCGCGCGAGTGTACAGCCGCTCGTAAAAGCC
>CBFDAD010000308.1:0-2491 GCA_965602705.1 uncultured bacterium | reverse complement strand
GGTTAGTCTGATCCTGTCAGATGTGGTCGGCGACCCGCTAGACGTGATCGCCAGCGGTCCTACAGCCCCAGACCCGACCACTTACGCCAACGCCTGGGTGGTGTTGGAGCTCTACCAACTGATCGCTAGCGCACCGGAGCCGGTTCTAGCCCGGCTGCGCGCGGGTTTGGCTGGCGAGGTGGCCGAGACGCCCAAGCCCGACGACCCGCTCTTTGAGCGGGTACAGAACGTGATTGTGGGATCCAACCGGCTGGCAGCCGAGGCGGCCCTGGCCAAGGCGCAGGAACTGGGGTTCAATACATTGCTACTCAGCACTTTTGTCGAAGGTGAGGCGCGAGAGGTGGCCCGCGTGGCTGCTGCGCTGGCCAAAGAGATGCTGCACCACGACCGGCCCGTGGCGCGCCCCGCCTGCCTGGTATGGGGCGGAGAGACGACGGTGACGGTTCGTGGCGACGGCTCAGGCGGACGCAATCAAGAGCTAGCCCTGGCAGCGGCGATGGCCCTGGACGGCTGGCCTGACGTGGCTCTCGTCGCCCTGGCAACGGACGGCACCGACGGCCCTACCGACGCCGCGGGTGCGGTCATAACCGGTGAGACGATCGCCCGCGCCCGCCAACACGGCTTCGACGCGAACGACTACCTCGCGCGCAACGACAGCTATCACTTTTTCCAGCATCTGAACGATCTGATCATCACCGGACCGACTCAGACCAACGTCAACGATTTGCTGTTCTTATTTGTGTTTGAGTAAGAGAAACAGCCCCACGCGCCTCGAAGCTTTCGGGAAGGTGGGTCCAAACGCTTACACGTAAACAACGGAGGATCAAAAGTGAGGGCCAACGGTGTCATTTTCGACCTGGGTTGGACGCTGGTCAATTTCAAAAGGGACTTTGCGACCGCTGAAGCGCAGCGTGCCACGGACCTGGGCAACTTTTTGCGGGGGAATCGCTTCGACGTGGACGGCGCGAAAGTTTACGCCACTTACATCGAAGAATTGCGGGCCTTGGGACAGCTCGCCTGGACGTTAAACTATGAATACCCGGCACGCCTGGCAATGTTGCGTGCACTGCGTCGCTATATGAGTCGCGCAGACGCTGCCCACTTTGCCGGCGACGCTCTGGAGGTCAGCTTTGAAAGCGTCATCCCCCAATGGCAACTATACCCCGACGCCCTCGACACCCTGACGGCCCTGCGCGACGCCGGCTGCCGCCTGGGCGCCGTCTCGAACACCAACGACAGTGCACACGTGTGGCGTATCGTGGACAACTGCGGGCTGCGTTCCTGGCTATCTCCGATCTACATATCCGAGGAAGTTGGTCTGCGCAAACCCCACCCGCGGCTCTTTCGAATGGTGTTGGAGGAGTGGGAGCTGTCACCCGACCAGGTGTTTGTGGTTGGTGACACCCTCAACGCTGATATAGCGGGTGCCCACAGCGCAGGTATGCGCGGCGTCTGGATTGACAGGGGACGGGTTAATCCGTGGAGCAAGAACGAGGAACACCGAGACCACATTGTGCCTGACGCGACGATCCAGCAACTGGCGGAGCTGCCCACTCTGCTGGTCGGAGCTCTCTGACGTAGATGAAACCCGGCAGTTCATTTTCATCGGTATCAAAACGCGAGAGGAAAAAGTGGCCGATACCTACCAACATGTGCTAGAGATGGCTCGTCAGTACAACCCTGAGGACGTAGCGCACATGGAGCAGGATGCGTACCTGGCAACGACCATTTTTCGCCTGACGCGCGACCTACATGAGCTGCCACAAGAGTATGAAGAACTGCTCGAGTACGCCGCCCTTTTGCACGACATCGGCTATTTTTATGGCTACGAAGCACATCACAAGCACGCTTATCGTATGATCATGGCCGCCGACATCCCTGGCCTGGACGAGCGCGAAAAGGCCATCGTGGCCAACGTCGCCCGCTATCATCGCAGCGCCCGCCCCCAGCTCAAACACAAGGGCTTTGCTGCGCTGTATGAGGAGGATCGCGAGATTGTCACCAAGCTGGGGGCTATCCTACGCCTGGCTGACGGTCTGGACCGGAGTCACACCGACGCCGTCCAAGACCTGGAGTGCGAGATCATTGGGAGCCACGTGATCTTGATTCTTCATCCACACCACGACAACGAAATCGAGCGCTGGGCAGGAAATAAAAAATCACGTTTCTTTCAAGAGACTTTTGGCGTCACCCTAGAGATTAGGTGACAGATAGAGGCCATCGCGCTACTCGCGCAAGATGAAATCAAAGGTGACGCTGGTCAGTCCGGTATCCACGACGCGAAAGACCGCCAATCGCTCATCGCCGCTGAGACCGTAGACATAGACGTGCCCTCGGATGACGGGTATGCACTGACCGCTAAGCCGGTCGTGGGGCAGCGGGCGCTCGGTGAGGGCTGTCAGCGGCCAGGAGCCAAGGTCGCGCCCGCCTACTTGTTCATCGTTGTTGGCCCAAAAACAGGGACTACCCTCAAGTGGGCTGGAAGCGACAT
>CBFDAD010000307.1:0-2512 GCA_965602705.1 uncultured bacterium | reverse complement strand
AGTCCCGCGTGACGATCGGCACCCCTAACCAGGAGCGGATGTACTCCAGTCCGGGGCGTACCTTCCAGCGGGGATCTGTGCGCACGTCAAGGATGTTCAGCGGGACTTTCTCAAAGATGATGGTCCGCCAGATTTCGTTCTCTAGGTTTTCCCACGTGAGCTGCTCGCGATCAACGTCGGCTGGAAAGCCACGCAGGGCAATGATATGTAGCCTGCCTTGATCTAGCAACTGGATGGTGCTGCTGTCATAGGGCACCAGTTTATTCAACTGGTCCAGCAATAAGGCCAAGTTTTGGTCTAGATCCAGGGAACGGCCGATGATTTCGGCCGCTTCGCGCAGCGTGTTGGCGGTCTTGCGCTGCCGGCGCTCCTCTTCGTACAACAACGCGTTTTCCACGGCGATGGCGGCTTGATGAGCAAAAGGCATCAAGAGATCAAGGTCGTCTTCGGTAAAAACGCGCTCGCCCGTCAAGTCGATGATTTCCAACGCGCCGTGCGTATTTCCGCGTGAGGTCAGTGGCACGGCCAGAACAGCCCGCAAAGGGCGGAATTGAGATTGAAGCGATTTGCCGGGCCACTGGCTATAGTCGCGGATGATGAGCGGCTGTCCACTCTCGACTATCCTGCCACCGACGCCCTCGCCCAGACTTAGGCGCGTGCCGCGGTAATCTCGGTCCAGGTTATAGCTGGCCACGGCCTCCAGTGACTCGCTGTTGGAGGGGGAGCGCAAGAAAATGATACCGCCGGTGGCATTCATCAGGCTGCTGGCCCGGCGGACGATCGCCTCCAGCAACTCGGGCATTTCGAGGTGGTGGGTGATATCGAGCAGCGTCTGTTGTAAGGCCTCCGTCGCTTCGAGTTGCCTGCGCAACTTGGCGACCTGTTGTTCCAATTCGTCAACGTTTTTCACTAGCGATCCTCTTCTTGCGCTAGCCGCTGGCGTGTATCTTGCCGATGCTTGCCGGGCATCCGGCATCTGCCGCGCCAGTTTTCGCCAGGGGTGCGCAAGCGCATCCAAACGTCTCGTTCAGGCCTCTGGCAGATTGTCACGACGTTGACGCCCAGATGGCGGACGTCGCTCTGGAAGGCCGGGGCCAGGGAAAGATGAGCTTGGCTCTCCATTCCGTTTCGGCTATAATTCACCTGCCATTGTGTGGGCCTTGGCAGCAAACGAGGAGCTTCCCGCGGATGGGAGGAGGCACAGTTTTCCCTTGGCATTTCTCGGTCCGTATTCCTACCAATCCGTTAAAGGGGGGCTCCCAGATTAGGCGTGCATAAAATATGTTAAAGGTATGCTACAGTTTAGGGCGGCAAGGATACGACGACGAATGTCTCGCCCGAACGGGTTTCGCGACGCACGGGCAGGTTGGCTTTTTTTATGATTTGCAGCATATGCAAGTTGTCAGCCATGACCCAGGCGAATAAGCGCTCGATGCCCATCGAGCGGGCCATGGGCATCAGCCGTTTCAGCAGATGGGTTCCCAGACCCTTCCTTTGAAAGTCGTCGCGCACTACGATGGCTGCCTCGGCCTCGACGGCGTCGGCAGTCGTGCGGGCGAAACGGGCCACTCCCACGACTTGCTCGTCCTGATTTAGGGCCACGAGCGCTGCCTGTCGCGCTGGGTCCAGGCTGGATAACGCGATTGCCTCGCGCCAGATGTGCCTGCGGGGCAGATTGCCCGTGTAGGAGTGAAAGCGCAGTCGCCGTGTGCGCTTCGACAGATGTTCAAACATCTGGACCAGGAACGGCGCATCGGTGGGACGAATCGGTCGAATACTTACGGACTGTCCATCGGACAGTGTAAAGGTCTCTGGAAACGTCTTATCATCCATGACCCAAGTTTACACGAAAAAGATTGAACGCGCTACTGGGATGAGGTGTTATATTGGATATTAAGCCCGTCTTTATCAAGCTTGGGGGATCCTTGATCACGGACAAGACCCGCCCCGAGACGCCCCGGCCCGGCGTCATCTCCCGGCTGGCGGCTGAGGTACGCCAGGCCCTCGACGCCCGGCCTGACACGCAGTTGTTGCTTGGCCACGGCTCAGGCTCTTTTGGCCACTGGCTGGGAAGTCGCTACGGCACGCGGGATGGCGTCCGCGGCCGGGAGGCCTGGGTCGGCTACGCGCAGGTCGCCGCCACCGCCGCCCGCTTGAACCGCATCGTCACCGATGCTTTTCTCGACGCCGGCGTGCCGGTGCTGGCCGTGCAACCGTCGGCCTCGGCGCGCTGTCGCGACGGTGTGTTGGTGAACCTGGATACCGGACCGATTCGTCGCGCGCTAGATGAGCGACTGGTGCCTCTGGTGTGGGGCGACGTCGCTCTGGACGAGGTCCGAGGTGGCACGATCATCTCGACGGAAGAGGTTTTTGCTTACCTGGTGGATGCGTTGCATCCGGGGCGTATCTTGCTGCTGGGTGAGACCGCTGGCGTCTATGGGCCTGAGAAGACCGTCATCCCGCTCATCACGCCGGACAACGTGGCGGAAATCGCCGCTAGCCTGGGCGGCTC
>CBFDAD010000306.1:0-2515 GCA_965602705.1 uncultured bacterium | reverse complement strand
GTACACGCATAGCCGGTGCTCTTGTGCGGGGCGAGGTGTCAGGGCAGGTTGGCGCCCGGAAGGGTGACCCGAAAGGTGCTACCCTGGGCCAGGGTGCTCTTCACGGTCACCTGTCCACCGTGTGCCTCGACAACTTCTTTAACCAACGCCAGCCCTAACCCGGTTCCTCCGTAGCGACGGGTGGTGCTGCCGTCTATCTGATAAAAGCGCTCAAAGATGCGTTCCAGTTGATCAGAGGGTATGCCGACGCCGGTGTCGGCTACCTCCAGGATCACATTGCCCTTTTCTTGCCATATACGCACGGCGACGCTGCCGCCAGCGGGCGTGAATTTGACGGCGTTGGTGAGCAGATTGTCCAGCATCCGTTGCAAGTGGGCAGGGATGCCGTAGACGAGGATCAGGTCAGACGGCACCTCGGCCGTCAGGGACAGCTCGGCTTCTCGAGCGGCGATTTCAAAATCAGCCAGCATTGCGTGGGCCAGTCCGGCCAGATTCACCCGCTCTCGCCTGATCTCCTTGGTCTCTGTTTCCTGAAGGGTAGCAAAATCATCCACCAACCTGGTCAGCATATAGGAACGGCGGGCGATGATCGAAATCGCCTTGTGTTGATCCGCTTGTAGCTGCCCCAGTTCATCATTCTCTAGCAACTCGGTGTATCCTCGAATGATGGCCAATGGGGTGCGCAGTTCGTGTGAGACGTTCTGGATGAACTCGCTCTTGAGACGGTCTAGCTCCTCTTGCCGCTCAAGTGCGGTCGCAAGCTCTTCGGCGCGGCGTTGGGTTTCGAAAAACAACCGGGCATTCTCAATGGCGACGGCCGCCTGGTTGGCAAGGGCGCGCGCCAGGGCGATCTCGGCTTCGCCATAGGCATCCACGCGCTGGCTGTCGACTGTCAGGTAACCGATAACCTTGCCGCGCACGACCAGCGGCGCGCCCATCCAGCCACGCACGTAACGCGTGTCCCCCCAGCCTTGGAAGCGTGGATCGGCCTGGGCATCGGCCAGGCAAAGAGGCTGCTGCGTGCGTTGCATCTCCCGAAAGAGCGCATTGTCGGCCGGAAAATCCTGTCCCAGCACCCGCTCCACGTCCTCGGATCCCCTGGCGGCCACGACGCGCGTCCACTCCCCCTGTAACAGGAACAAGGCCGCGCTGTTGTAGGGGATAACCTGTTTCAGGTGTACCAGGATACCGTCTAATACCTGGTTGAGGTCGAGCGCTGAGGTCAGCGCAGCGGTTGCCTTGCACAGGGTTTCGGCCTCCTGCCGGCGGCGGCGTTCAGCCTCAAACAACCGTACCTTTTCAATGGCCGTCGCTAGTTGACCGGCGATGGTCATCAGTAGACGTTCGTCAGCCTCGCTGAAAGCGTCATGCTGTGTGTTCTCGGCGTTGATTACGCCGAGAATCCGGTCGCCCGCTTTGAGTGGGACGCATAACTCGGAGCGCGTCTGCTCGCCGGCGCTAATGTATGTTGACTCTTGAGTCACGTCCGCGATGCGCCGTGGTTGACCGTCCCTGACTACCATCCCGGTGATGCCCTGGCCAACGGGGATGACGAGTTTTTTCGTTTCCCGGCGAGCCCGGTAGGACGGATGAAGGATCAGGGCATTTTTTGTTTCGTCCAGCAGCAATACGCCGAAGGTGTCTGGGTAAAGCGTATCACCGATGACCTGGGTAGTGCGTTCGATCAGTGCGTCCTCACTGGTGGCCTCTGCGCCAGCCAGGGCGACGGCGTGTAAGACGGTCAGTTCTTCCAGTTGTCGCCGCTCGGCTTCGAACAACCGGGCGTTTTGAATCGCCACGCCGGCCTGTCTACCCACTGATGCGGCGAGCGCCTGGTCTCGTCTGTCGAAGCGTTTTTGGGCAGCGGTGCTAAACAACCCCAACGCGCCTACAGGTGTCTCGCCAGCAAGGATAGGCACGCCCAGAAAGCTGCGTACGCCGGCCGCCACCCACTGCTGCGATGCCCTTGGGTGCGCGCTATAATCGGGCAGCAACAGTGACTTGCCGGTCTCAAGAATATGCCACAACAAGCCCTGATCCCTGGTTGGTGGTTCCCATTTAATATCCTCAGGAAAATTGAACAAGTAGAAATCTGTGGGCGTGCCTGTGTCGGGTGCGAGCAACGCGATGGCGCCCATATCAGCGGTGACCAGTTCCACAGCCAGTCGTGCGACGCTTTGGAGAATGGTCGGCAAATTAAGCGCGCTGCTGATGATGCGCGTTACCTGGTTGAGGCGCCGCTCGCGGGCCAGGGCTTGGTTGATCTCTTCGAACAACCGGGCGTTCTCGATGGCGATGGCGGCCTGGTTGGCAAAGGCGGTTAATGGTTCACGATGGTGGTCGCCAAATATGCCGGACTTGATGCGATTGTCCACATAGATGACGCCGGTGACTTTATCTTTGACCCGCAAGGGGACGCACAATATGGAGCGCAGCTTGTAGCTAACCACGCTCTCTTGAAAGCGAAAGCGCGGGTCTTGTCGGGCGTTCGTCGTGACGATAGGCTGCCCTTGTT
>CBFDAD010000305.1:0-2517 GCA_965602705.1 uncultured bacterium | reverse complement strand
TGACCAACGTGATCTTCCGGGTTGGTTTAACTGGCCTGAGTCCCTGTTTGACGACGTGCCAATCTTCCACGAAATCCCGGACCAGCCCCAACCCGTTCTCCTGTAGCGTCAGGCCGTCGTATGCGCTCAGCGGTGGGATGGGCTCTTCCAGCACCAGGTACCACTCATCGGTCAGGTAGGCAAAGCGGACGCCGAACTGGGCCAGGAAACTTTTTTGATGGGCGCTGACGCGATCGAACACAACTCTGGCCTCGGCGCGGGTATGGGGACGATGGTCGTACTTGTGGTACCTGGTGATGCCCACCGGCACCACGCTGACGGAACGCACGGCTGGCCACAGGGTCGCCAGGTCGGTGATAGAGCGATCGAGGTGCGGGCCGTCATTCAGACCGGGGATGACGACGATCTGGGTGTGGATTTCGATGCCGCGCTCGCCCAGCCAGCCCAGTTGTGCCATGATGTCGGGCGCGCGTGGGTTGCGCAGGACTTTCCGGCGCAGTTCCGGTTCGGTGGCGTGGACCGAGATGTAGAGCGGGCTCAGGTGTTGTTCCTCGATGCGCGCCCAGTCTTCCTGGGAAAGGTTGGTCAGGGTGACGTACTGGCCCTGTAGAAAGGAGTAACGGTAGTCGTCGTCTTTGACGTACAGGGTGGACCGCATGTGAGGGGGCATCTGGAGCACAAAGCAGAATTCGCAGCGGTTGTTACAGCGACGGACGTCGGTGTCGAAGGTGGGGTGGGTGAATGCGATGCCCAGGGGTTGGCTGTAGTCGCGTTCCACTTCGTATAGCGCTAACTCGCCGTCACGGCGCACCAATAGCTCTAAATACTCCTCAGCGCTGTAGAATTGGACGTCAATCACGTCCCGCAAAGGGTGGTCATTGATAGCCAGTAACTCATCGCCCGGTTGTAAGCCGAGGTCGGCAGCCAATCCCTCGGGGGTGACCCCGGCGATGCGACCGGCGTAGGTGAATTCGTTGTCCAGATCGGTTACGCTCATGGGATGCTCGGGTTATAGGATATGTACAGTATATGGGAGTCTGCCCGCCAAGTCAATGCACCTGGCCGCAAGACTTGGGTTCGCGGGGCATTGACAATCAGGCTAATGTATGGTATTTTATTTATAGAGATTGCATATTTGAAAAACGAGGATCAGAAAGAGTAGGCATCGAAGCGGGGTTCAGAGAGTCGGGCCTTGGGCTGTGAGCCCGATACCAACGTCGGTGCCGAATGGGTCTGGGAGTTGCCCGCCGAACCCCCGCGCAGCGGGGTAGTAGTCCGGGCCGGAGCCGCCACCGTTATCAGGGCTGAGGGTATCGTCCTTTGTGAGTCGAAGGACCGTACCTGCGAACGAGTGAGGCTGGCTCTTGACTTTAAACGCGCCGTCATCGGCGCGTTTTGCGTTTAGATCGGCCTAAGTGGGGTGGCACCGCGGCGTAGACGCCCGTCCCGGCAAGGGGACGGGCGTTTTTTATATGTATGGCAGCGTGCCGAGGGTGCGACTCTGTCTGACCGGGCACAACAGATTCTACCCTTAATGGAGGGTCTCATATGCACCTGATCAAAGTCAGAATTAACAGCGACAGCTATCCCAAAAGGTCCTGCTATCCGTTCAACATACCTGTTCTCAGCGAAACCACCGAGCTGGCGTTCAAAAGTCCCGTTGCTTTCTTTGTGGGCGAGAACGGTTCGGGCAAGTCCACGCTGCTGGAAGCGATCACCAGAAAGTGCGGCATCCATTTATGGGATAAGCCCAAGCGACACATTGCCCACCATAACCCTTTTGAGATTCGTCTATCGGACTATATCACTGTGACGTGGACCAACGGGCGTGTGGTAGGTTCTCTGTTCAGAGCTGAGACATTTCACGACTTGGCCGATTTTCTCGACGACGTGGCCTTGTGCGACCCTGGTCGACTCAAGTACCACGGCGGTCGCATTCTCAACGTGTTGTCCCACGGCGAGTCGATACTGACCTACTTTGGCGGTCGCTACCAAATCAAAGGATTGTATTTCCTCGACGAACCCGAGGCCGCACTTTCGCCCGCGAGCCAGGTGAAATTCTTCAAGCTGCTACAACGGCTGGCGGCAGACGGGCACGCTCAATTCATCATGGCCACCCATTCCCCGATCCTGTTAGCTTATCCCGGGGCGCAGATCTTTAGTTTTGATGCGCCTCGCATCGAGGAAGTGGATTACGAAGACACCGCGCACTATCGGCTCTATAGACAGTTCTTCATCGACCGGCATGCATTATTGGAGGCTTGAGATTTTCAGTTTGACTGAGGAAAGGAGGCGCTATTGGGAAAACAGTGATCGCGACGCGCTGGTTTTGCCGACAAGTTAGACTAGATCAATTCATAGGAGAAGCGAGAAATGACACAGTACAAGTATTTCCTGGAAGAGAAAGACACGCCCACTCATTGGTACAATGTGCTTCCGGACATGAAGACACCGCCACCACCGTATCGGCATCCGGTGACGCTGGAACTGCTAAAGCCTGAAGAGATGATGCCGATC
>CBFDAD010000304.1:0-2518 GCA_965602705.1 uncultured bacterium | reverse complement strand
GGGCGGGACCACGTGCTTTACGACGGTGACGTGGTGGAATTGCGCATTTAGATCGCACGCTACCAAAGGATGGGGAGAAACTGTCGCCGGCCACCAGAACGATTGCTAACTTTAGTTGCTTTCAATAGGGTACCCCGCCGCGACCCACGCTGCCCATCCGCCAAGCAGTGCATCGACGTCGGTAAACCCCAAACGGTACAGTTTCAGCGCCGCACCGGCGCTGGTCTGTTCTGCCGGTCAAGCGCAGTACAGGACGACCTTGACGCCCTTTGAGATCTCCTGATACCGCGAGTCCACTTCCGACGTGGGCAAGTGGGTGGCATTCGGGATGTGTCCCTGTTCGTACGACCCGCGGGAGCGCGTGTCGATGACAACGACGCTTCCATCGGCGTCCAGCATCGCCTTGAGTTCCTGCGGGGTGATGCGTGGCACCTGACCGGGCGTGACGGGGACGTCTTCCTTGATCAAAGGGTTTGAGATTGGTGTCGGCGCTGTGGTTCCCGCAGCGCCTGCACAGCCGACCAGTGACAATGTCGCTGCTATCACCAGGATAGCCAAAGTTCTTGGTTTGGACACGTTCGCCTCCTTCTGTCTAGCCTAAACAACGGTGTTGTTCTGTTCGTCCGTCAAGTTGCGCGAGTGCCGGCATAGTTCAACCAGCGTGACCGAGTCCAACGCCTGGTGGATGGCTTCGCCGAGCCGCGCCCAGAGCCAGTGGGTGGGGCAGCCGTCGATCCGGTGACAGGAGGGGACCTGTCCCGCATCAACGCAGAACACCGGATCCAGCGTTTCCTCCACGGCCTGAAGCACTTCTCCGGCACTGATCTGCGTTGCATCGCGGGCGAGCACGTAGCCGCCACCTGGCCCTCGCACGCTCTTGATCAGGTTGGCTCGCTTGAGTTTCAGGAAAAGTTGGGACAAGTATTGATCCGATATCTCTTGACGTTCGGCGACATCTATACATTGAATTGGCCCTTCGTCTGTATGCAAGGCCAGATCGACTATTGCTCGTAGGGCATATCGCCCGGCCGTGGAAAGCCGCATGGCACCTGTACCTCCTGCCTGGTTCACAATAGAAAGGATCATACTATAATTGAGTATTTTTGTCAAGTATTACGTTGAGAGGGGATCGGAGAACTAGCCCGGATTTGCTTCTTGACATTCCATTTTGATATCCCAGGCAAGATAGTGCTTGCACCACCCGTCCATCTCCTGTACAATGAGCTTGACCCTCTGACCACGCAGCGACATCGTACCTGGGGGCGGATAAGCTGTTTTCCTTCTCTAATCTCTAGGATGAGCCATGACTGAAACTGAGAAAACGGTGTTCATCAGCTACCGTCGCGACGTAAGCAAGTATCCCGCGCGCCTGGTTTTCAACGACTTGCGCGCCCACGGCTACGATGTTTTCATGGACGTGGAGAGCATTGATAGCGGTACGTTTGACACGATCATCCTCAACCAGATCGCGGCCCGGGCGCACTTTGTCGTTATCCTCGCGCCAGGGTCGCTGGAGCGCTGCACCAAGTCGGAGGACTGGCTGCGCCGGGAGATCGAGCGCGCGATCGAGTTACGGCGCAACGTCGTCCCAGTGATGTTTGATGGCTTTACCTTCAAGGACGCCAAGCCTTACCTGAAGGGCAAGCTGAAGCAACTCCGGCGTTATAACGCCCTGAACGTTCACGACGACTTTTTTGAAGCGGCCATGGAAAAGTTGCGCACACGCTACCTCAAACAGCCGGCGCCGGGGGAAATCGTCGCCACCGCACCCGCTGAGCGCAAGGCCGTGGCGTCCATGATCGCAAGTGCCACTCGCTTTTCTCAATCTCCCCGCTCTCCTTTTTATCGACGTGCCAGCTCTTCTTTACTTCGCCCCTCCAAAAGCGCCCAAGAGTACGCCAACCAGGGTGCCAATTGCCACGGGCAGGGCGACCTGCGGGGCGCCATCGAAAACTATAACCTGGCTATACAGGCTAATCCCAACTATTCCGACGCCTATGTAAGCCGGGGCAATGCGCGCTACGCCCTGGGAGACTTGGACGGCGCCAGCGCTGATTACACCAAGACCATCCAGATCGCACCCGATTGGCCCGGCGGCTACCAGAACCGTGGTGTCATTCGACACAAGCAGGGCGATTTTCGCGGCGCTGTCGCTGATTATAGCGAAGCGATCCGGCTCGGTTCCAGCGAAGTGGAGAACTATTACAATCGAGGCCTGGCGTACGAGAAGCAGGTCCAACTAAAAGCAGCGCTGGCTGATTTTCAGACTTATCTGAGGCTGGGTGGCACACAGTCTGCAGACGTGGCCAAAAGGAAAATCGCGGAGATCAGATCGACCCTGTAACCACTCACCCTGGTCAGTCTTTCGACAGGATTGACCATATCTGCAGGATTTTTCAGAGGACGGTTCACACTCGGGTAACACTTTGCCGTGGCCCGCTAAATGCGGCTGCAACCAAGGCGGACATGCGCGTTCTAGGTGATGTGTCATTTTTGAGGGGGTAAATTGTGGGAATCG
>CBFDAD010000303.1:0-2538 GCA_965602705.1 uncultured bacterium | reverse complement strand
ACTGGTTGTAGCCGACGAGCCGACTGGCAACCTGGACACCGTTTCTGCGGGATTGGTCTTTGCGCTGTTTGAGGAATTGGTGGAGCAAGGAAAGACGCTCATCGTGGTAACCCACGATCGCGAACTGGTCAGTTTGGTTCCTCGATTGGAAGAGGTACGCGACGGGCGTCTCGTGGCCGCGGACCAACTCGACCAGCGGTTGGTAGCCGGCAACTGACACAAGCTCGCAGTCGTCAGAGATCGAGCATAGGATAAGCAGACAAAGCACTTGTACGCTTCACGCATAACGTTTTACGTATCACAAATCACGCATCACGTACCATTCCTTGGAGGCAGGAGCGATGAACATCACCGAGCGCGTTGAAAACGACATCACTGTGTTTGCGCTGGAAGGACGCATTGACACCGAAGGCGCCATCGACATGGAAGTGACCTTGCAGGCCGCCGTTTCGGACGGTCGGCACAAGATGGTGCTGGACATGGCCGAGGTACGATACATCAGCAGTGCTGGCTTGCGCACGCTGGCCGATGTGCTTACCCGCAATCAAGAGGCAAGCGGTGATCTGAAGCTGGTTGGCCTGAGCTCGAAGGTGATGCGCGTCTTTCAGATCATCGGGTTTGACAAGTTCTTTTCGTTTTACGCTACGGTCGAAGCGGCCATTGCCGATTTCTAGTCGCAGGCTCATTGTCCTGGGCCAAAGGGCCGTCAATCAGACATCACGTATCACGTATCACTATGGCTTTTCTGGGTGAACTGCGCGTCGAAGCCGCCCTCGAGAACCTGCGCACCATCTCGCATTTCATTCACGGTGTCGGGCAACGCTTACTGTTGGCTGAGAGAACGTTGTTCCATATTGACCTCGCTGTAGAAGAGGCCGCGACCAACGTCGTGCAGCACGCATACCCGCCTGGTCAGGTTGGCGAGATCCTGGTGCGCGTGGAGACGAGGGATGATGTGCTGCACATCTCGCTCATCGATTGGGGAGTGCCTTTTCACCCCGACGACGCGAGACCTTTTGACGTCCACGCGCCGGTTGAGACGCGCGTGGCAGGTGGAATGGGTCTGCACTTTATTTACAGCTTGATGGACGATGTTGTGCGCCGGACGTCTTCCGCCCCTGGCGAGCCGAATATCCTCACCTTGATCAAGCGGATTGAGCGGGCGCAGGAAGGGACCCGCCTCCCCGATGCTACGCGCGAACTGAGCGCTATGCTGACGGTCAGCCAGGGCCTGGCGGCCAACGTGGACCTGGACGATCTGTTGGAGCTAATCGTCAACGAGTTGATCCGGGCGATCGACGCGGAGCGCGGAACGTTATACTTGATCGACGAAGAGACGGGCGAGCTCTTTTCACGCGTGCTACTAGAGGATATCGGGGTGTTGCGCGAGGTCCGCGTCAAGATCGGCCAGGGGATCGCCGGATACGTCGCCGCTAGCGGTGAGGTGTTGAATATTCCGTGTGCCTATGACGATCCGCGCTTTGTAAGCACTTTCGACCAGACGACTGGCTATCGGACTGAAACGGTCCTCGCTGCGCCGATGCGTAACCCCCAGCAAGGGATAATCGGCGTCGTCCAGTTGTTGAACAAGAAGGGGGGGGCCTTCACCGAGCGCGACGAAAGGCTGCTGGCGGCGATGGCGGCCCAAGCTGCCATCAGCATCGAGAATGCGCGCCTGTATGCCCAAGAGATTCGACAGCGACTGATCGATCAGGAATTGGAGACCGCCCGAGCGATTCAGAAGAGTTTCCTGCCCGACGTCGTCCCCCAGCACACTGGGTGGGACATTGCCGCTTTCTGGCGCCCGATGCGCGAGGTCGCCGGCGACTTTTACGACTTTTACTCCTTGCCGGACGGACGGTTGGCCGTGGTGATCGCCGACGTGTCTGGTAAGGGGGTCCCGGCGGCGCTCTTTATGGCCCTGAGTGTGACAGTGCTGCGTTTTGCGATGGGGCTGAACTTTGCACCTGCCGAGCTGATGGACCGCGCTAACCAGGCCATCATCGCCGATCAGCAATCCAAGATGTTTGCGACGGTATTTGCGGGCTACCTGGATCTCGACTCTGGTGTGCTGCAATTCGCTTCAGGCGGGCACAACCCGCCCCTGCTCTACCGGTCTGCCACGGGTCATTGTGAATATCTGGCGGCCTCGGGCGTCGCTGTAGGGGTGTTCAAGGAGGCCGATTACGCCGAGGGGGTGGTTACATTGGCGGATGGTGACGTTCTTGTCCTGTACACGGACGGTATCACCGAGGTGTTCAACGCGGAAGAGGAAGAGTTTGGGGAAGAGCGATTGGAGAGACTGGTCGTGCAGCACGCTTCTAAACCGGCTGATAGACTGGCTAATCTGATCGTCGAGACGGCGGCTGCATTTGGTCAGGAGCAGGGGGCGTTTGACGACGAGACGTTGGTCGTGATCAAACGGTCGCGCCGTAGTCCGGTTGGGTCACGTGCAACTGTATCACAGTAGAAGGTGTGGTTTACGACTATGATTTGGCGCAAAGTCTGGCGTGACCTGTGGGGAAACAAAGTCCGAAC
>CBFDAD010000302.1:0-2540 GCA_965602705.1 uncultured bacterium | reverse complement strand
TCATCGTCAAGCGCGATGATGACACGCGCCCCCAGGACGTGAGGGGTCAGGAGTTGACAGTTACGCACGCCCGCATAGCTGTTCAGGGCAATCAAGGTCGGGTCGAAGCCCAGCGCCGGCAGCCAGTCGCGCACGAACGCGAGTTCCTTCGCGCCAAACTGGGCAATAGGATAGCACCCCCGAAAGGATGCAATCAGGGCGTTCACGCGAGCCTGGGCGCGATTGGCCAGACTCGGATGCACAGTGGCGACCAGCACGAGCACGCGGAAGGGCGGACCCGGCTCCAGGTGAACCAGGCTGTCGAGCAGGCGCGGCAACGTGCTCTCACCGTCCACAGGGGTAGGATGGTCAAAAACGGCCTCGACCGGTCCATCAGGCCGCTCGCTGCCCCAGGTCCAATACGTGGGAACGACGATAAAGATGTCGATGAACTATCCTTTCACACCGCCGGCCGCCAGCCCTTCGGTCAGGAATCGCTCAAGCGCCAGAAAGAGCAAGACCACCGGCAGCGTCATGATAGTAGAGGCGGCCATGACGACGTGGGGACGTGGCTGGGGGTCATTAAAGATGCGATTGATCGCGATGGGCATCGTGAACATATCCCTGTCGTTCAAGAACACAAAGGCGTAAAGGTACTCGTTCCACGCGATCATGAAAGTATAGATGAACACCGAGACCAGCGCAGGGATTGAGAGCGGGATGGTGATGCGCCAAATCACACCCAGGCGACTGCAACCGTCAATCAAGCCAGCTTGCTCGATCTCGGCCGGGATGGTGCGAAAGTAGTTAGCCAGCATGTACAGCGCAACGGGCAGCGTCTGCGCCAGATAGGTGAAAACCAACACCAGCAGGTTATCGCGAACTTCGAACCCCAACTGTGCGCCGATCCGGGACAGCATGGCAAACAACGGGATAATGAGCAGTATTCCTGGGAACAGATAGACCAACAGGATACCGTTAAGCATCAGGTCTTTGCCGCGAAAGCGCAGCCTGGTCACGGCATACGCGCCCAAGACCGACAGTAACACCGCAATGAGTGCCGTGGGAAGGGAGATCTTGATGGTGTTCAAAATGTTGATGCCAAAGCGCTGGTAGCTGGGGTGATTAGCATCTAACAGTTCCTGATAAGCGTCAGTACGCAGCGCGCTCGGGATGTAGACCGGTCTCCGGCTGCCAATCTCGGCATAGGTCTTGAAAGAAGAGCTCGCCATCCAGTAAAAAGGGAACAAAATACTGGTCAAGAAGAAAGTAATGGTCAACGCGACAATAAAGCGCCGCCAGGTGAGCCATCGCGCCATGTGCTCGATAAAGTTCAAGCGCTCGTCGTGTGAAGAACGGACAGAGCTATTTTCAGACATGTCTGCCTCCGCTTTACTCCTCGACATTTCGCATAACGCCAGCGACATAGAACACCAGAAACACGACCAGGATGAGCAGCAAAATCATCGCGTTAGCGGCTCCTTTACCAAAGTCGTTCAGTTTGAAACTGAATTGATACGTGAGCACTGGCAAGACATTGGTGCCAAACCCTCCACCGGTCAGTAGCCAGATGTCGTCGAATTTGTTAAAGGTCCAGATCAATCGCAGCAAAAAGATCGCGCCCAACACATAACGCAACTCGGGCAACGTCACGTACCAGAACTTTTTCCAGGTATTGGCGCCATCCACGTCGGCGGCCTCGTACAGAGTCCTGTCCAAAGCCTGCAAGCGGGCAAGGATCATCAACATGGCAAACGGAAAATAACGCCAGGCTGTGAACAGGATCACGAGCACCAGCGACAGGCCTCGTTTAGCCAGATAGGCTTCGGGAAGGTCTATGAGGCCCACGCTCATCAGAACGTCATTTAGCACCCCAGACGGACGGGGGTCCAGGATCCAGCGCCACACAAAGGCCACGCTCACGATGGGGGCGACATAGGGGAACAGAAAGACAGCGCGTGCCACACCCCGAGCGCGAAACGGGCGATTGAGCAGTAGCGCGGCAATCAGTCCAACCAGCACCGTCACAATCGTCGAAACGAACGAGTACACGACGCTGGTGACCGCTGCCCCCCAGCTCTGCGCACCCTGAAACTTGAAGGCGAAATCATTAATGACAGCGCGATAGTTGTCCAGGCCGACAAATTCTGCGCTGAAGACGTCACCGAGCTCTTTGAGTCCAACGTCGTGAAAACTGATCCAGATGCTAAAAATCGCTGGGAAAAGGACCACGCCAAAAACGATCAACGCCGTGGGCAGAATCAGCACCCAGGCCAGACGCGCTTCTTGGGCGCGGATCGAACGCCAGCGCCGGCGTGCCGGCAGTTTAGTCTCTTGAGCTGAAACAGTCATTTTCTCTCCACCTTCCGGCCTTCAGACCGAAAACGGGCACCGGTCGAGAAAGGGGACGGGACACAGGCCCCCGTCCCCTACTACGGTTCACCTATTGGCGGTCAGCCAGCAACGCCTCGACTTGCTCCTGCAACCATTCAGCAGCGGTCTCGGGCGTCATGGTGCCCTCCAGAGCAATGTTGCTGATGGCCTGGGGGATCAACAGAAGA
>CBFDAD010000301.1:0-2556 GCA_965602705.1 uncultured bacterium | reverse complement strand
AAGACCAGCCAGATGCTGAGACCGGCGCCGCCTCCCCACAGTATGGCCTGTCCCAGCCCTCCTGCGGGGTAGACCTGCGAGCCAATCCAGATGGCCAGAACCAGGCTGACGCCGGTGTTGGCCAGCAACCCCGTGCGCCAACTTAACCAGGGTTCGTTGCTCGCCGTCTGTTTTTCTTCCTTTTTTCGCCGTGAAGCCTTTGTCATAAGATAGATATTCCTTCGCCCGGTCCTACGCCGTAGGGAGTGGCTCCAGATGCGTGCGGCAGACCGCGTCAATCCCCAGCTTGGCGCAGACTATGTCAACCGTCTTCTCACCCATCAAGCGAGAGGAGGTCAATTTGCCACCGGTGATGGTAATTAAGCCGCTCACGCTGTCCAGTTCCTCGTGGTCAAGAACGTAGAATTGTCGACTAACTTCTATTCCCGTTGTTTCATCCTCTTCTTCACCCTCTGTAGAAGGCTCGTACAGTGGACGGATGCTGGCGTAATTTCGCTGTATATGCATGTCCTCGATCATGGGCACCATCTGAATGCATTCATCCAGCATCTTGTCTATTTCCCATTCCTCGATGACAAAGTTGTCGGGGTCATCAATGTCTACCGAGGTGGTGCCCAGCACGATGGTCGTGCCAACCGGAACGATGATGTCACCATCCGAGGGGTAACGGCAGCGATTGATGGCCCGTTTCAGGGGGCGGCTGTCCAGGACGACCATCGAACCTTTACTGAGGCTCATCCCAATCTTGACGTTGCCCAGGGCAGCGACCTTGGCGGCCCAGGGGCCGCTGGCGCTGACCACATAGTCGGCGTGGACAAGGTATTCTTCGCCGCTGGTCTGGTCTACCGCTCTGACGCCGACGACCCGGTCGCCCTCGCGCAGGAGCTCCGTCACTGGGGTATACAGAAAGACCCGTGCATCACCGTGTTCCTTGGCCGAGGCGACATTTCCGGTGCACAAGCCCCAGCCATCTATGCTGCCGTCGGGCACGAGTACAGCCTGACGCACCTTGGGCGAGAGGACTGGCTCCAGACGGCGGGCCTCCTCACCGGAGATCACATCGGTCGAGATACCCACCTCGGCACAGCCCTTTAAGAAAAGAGGTAGAAAAGCCTCGTCTTCATCATCGAGCGTGATGAAGAATCCGCCGGTGTCTTCAATCGCTTGGGGCGCGATGCGGCGCAGGATCTGAGTCTCATGACGGCACTCTGCCGCTGCGTCTTGGTCTTTGACGGCATACCGACCGCCGCTGTGCAGCAGCCCGTGAAAGTTGCCCGTCGTACCCTCTGAGAGGTTGCCCCGCTCGAACAGCATGGCGTTCAGACCTCGCATAGCCAGGTCGCGCAGCACGGCTGTCCCGGTCGCGCCCCCACCGATTACAATAACTTGTGTTTCCAGTTTCTTCATTATCTGTCTCCTACCTTCTTCTAGGATGGTGTGAAAAAACTAACCGTTCAACGTCTCCTTGCACACGGCTGTAAGGCCTGGGATGACGTTCTGCCATTCGTCCACAACCCCGATGTGAGCAACCTTGAAGATGGGGGCATCCTCATCTTTGTTGATGGCAACGATCGTTTTAGATGCGCCCGCGCCCGACATGTGCTGGGGGGCACCCGATATCGCCACGGCGATGTACAGTTGGGGGGCTACGATTTTGCCCGTCTGGCCGACCAGACGAGAGTGGGGGACCAAACCCATATCCGCGGCGGGTCGTGACCCGCCTACGGCCGCACCCAGGGTCTCGGCCAATTCAGCCAATACGGCGAAGCCCTCTTCGTCCTCCATTCCGCGACCACCGCTCACGACGATCTGTGCTTGATCCAGGCTGATGCCCTCCATCTCCTCCTGAATCCTTTCCACCAGGGCTATCGGAGAGGACAGCGCGTCCACGTCTATCTCCAGGGTTTTCACGGAACCCTGGCGCGCCGGGTCAGCGGGAAGAGGTTCGAAAGACCGTGAGCGTATCGTGGCCAACTGCGCTGGGCCATCGGCGCTCATATAGGCCATACCCTTGCCGCCATACACGGGGCGCAACCAGCGGATGGCGTCGTCCTTGACTTCAAAACCGGAGCAGTCCGTGATGATGCCGGCTTTTAGCCGATAGGCGAGTCGGGGTCCCATCTCACTTCCCAAATCGTCGTGAGGGAAGATCACGACGCCTGGGGAGAGCTTTTCTACGGCCGTCTCTAGCACCCCCACAATAACGTCCGTTGCATAGGATTGCAAGCGGTCGTGGCTGACGGTGAAGACCTCATCGGCGCCATGATGCACCAAGGTGTCCGCGCGCGCCGCCACGTCCGGTCCCAGCAGGAGCGCCTGAACGTCGCCGTCTTTCAATCCGTCTTTCAACTTTCGCGCTGCCGCCAGAACCTCGAGCGAAGCGCGCGTAATCCCTTCTTCAGAAACAAAACAAAACACCAAAATGTTTGCCATTGGACTATCCTTCTTATTCGACCAAGCCTTTAGATGACCTTGAGTTCCTTGAGGCGTTGTAGCAGGAGCCGAGCCTTGTCCGCTCCCGATTCGCCTTCAATGAACTCGCAACGCACTTTACTT
>CBFDAD010000300.1:0-2557 GCA_965602705.1 uncultured bacterium | reverse complement strand
CAGGATTTGACCCGCCGCAAGCCCGAGGTCGCCGCGTGGGTGACCGGCCACTGCTCGGCCGTCCCTATTCCTGGGGTGACGGGGTCCCAGGTCGCCGGCGGTCGTGCCGTTGGCCCCGGTGGGCTCGGAGGGAACAACGTCCTGTATGACTGTGGCAGCACTTACACCGACCTTCCCGAAAGCTCAGAGCTTTCGGGAAGGTGTGAGCCAAGAAACCAGGTTTTTCCGTGATGCAACCTATGAACGAGCTGATTCTGTATCGCAAGCAGTCCACTGTCCCATCGAGCCTTTGAAAAACCTGGTTTCTTCAGTACATCTTCAGGGATGAGAAAAACCTGTATCACATCTGAAACACTTCTTTACAATTTCTTAATCTGTTTCCAGTACACTGGGTTCATCAACACCACGGACATTGGGAGGATTTATGATGACCCTATTCAGCACGAACGCAAACGCGCCAAAAGACCAGCCGTCTCTGCGGCTACGTAGAGCGGAGGACGAACAAGAGGTCACCAGCGCCGATTTTGGGCGACTGCTGGCCGGTTTCGAGACCATCAGCCTGGGGGACATGGCAAACGCGGCCTTACTCAATCGCACCGACACCAAGTACGTGATGAGTGCGGAGCAACTGTACGATGCCCTGGCGCAACTGACGGATCGTTATCGGGTGTTGGAGATTGGGGGAACGGCCTTCAATCACTATCAGACGCTCTATTTTGACACACAGGACCTGAGCCTGTATCGGCGACATCACGACGGTGCGCTAAATCGCTACAAGGTACGTTCCCGCGAATACACGGATTCTCACCTGGCCTTCTTGGAGGTCAAATTGAAAACGAACGAGCGGCGCACCATCAAGAGCCGCCAGAGAACGCCGCAAGTCGTCACCGAGTTTGGCGCTGAGACCGCCGGCTTTTTGCGCGACCATTATCCGTACGATTTGCAGGCGCTGGCGCCTAGTTTGTGGAACGCGTTCACGCGCATCACCCTGGTCAGCAAGCACCGGGTGGAGCGACTCACGCTGGACCTCAATCTGCGGTTTCACAACGACGACCAACAGGCGAGTTTACCCGGAATCGCCATTGCCGAAGTCAAACAAGAGGGCTTTTCGATGGGATCCGACTTTATCCAACAAATGCGCGCCCTCAACAGGCGCCCGTCCGGGTTCAGCAAATACTGCACCGGCGTCACGCTGCTCTACCCGGACGTGAAAAGCAACAATTTCAAGCCGAGACTGTTGCTGGTTGACAAACTGGTGCGCGGAGGCAAAAGTTATGATCGCGTACACTAATTATATTCTGGGCTTTGTCTTCAACCTGGTCGTCGCATGGTTGATCGTGCGCTTCATTTACTATCCGGTCAAGCAAAACAAGAACTATGTGTTCACGTTCGTGGCGTTTAACACGACCATTTACTTTGTCCTGAGTTTGCTGAGCCGTGCGGACCTGAGCATCGGCGTGGGCTTTGGCTTGTTCGCCATCTTTTCCGTGCTGCGCTACCGCACCGACCCCATGCCGACTCGGGAGATGACCTATCTCTTTGTCATCATCGCGCTACCGGTGATGAACTCGATTTTGATGAACGAAGGCAGTTGGGCGGAGGTAGCGATCGCAAATACAGCCGTGATCGCGGTTCTCTTTGTCCTCGAGAAGGAATGGGGCTTCCACTACCAGGCCTCGAAGAAAATCACCTACGAAAGAATCGAGTTGATCAAGCCAGAGAACCGGCCCTTGCTGCTGGAGGATCTACGACAGCGCACCGGCCTGGTGGTCAAGCGCTGCGAAATCTGCCGCATAGATTTTCTACGCGACACGGCCGAACTCAAAATCTACTATGACGAACCGCTCATTTAAGGAGACATAAATGATTCGCAAGACTTTTACAACAATCGTATTAGGGTTGACTGCATGCTTGTTGGTCGCATGCAGTAGCCCGACCGTTGAGGCCGCACAGACGACAGGCGATGTCGTCCTGCCAGAGGGCAGCGTCGATGACAATGCTGTGACAGCCGCGTCAGCGGCACAGGAAGATGGCGACACACAGGTGCCGCGTCCCGAGGGGTGGGGTGAAGAGACCCACGACAAGTCGGCCGATCCAAATTACGACGTCGTCTTTCCCCAGGACCAGGTCAACCGCATAGACATCACGATCGCCCCCAAGGACTGGCAGACCATGTGGGACGATATGACAGAGCTTTACGGCGAATTTGGAGCCAACCCTGGGGGGCAACGGCCTGCGGGTGCAGAGAGACCTGCTCAAGGCGCGGGCGCGCTGCCCCAGGGCGAAGGGATGCCGGCGGGGCCAGGCGTGCCGCCCCAGGGCGAAGGTGTGCCGGCGGGGCCGGGTATGCCACCCCAAGGCGCAGACGAGCAGGCCGGTCAAGTCGTGCGGCCAGGTGGGGGGCTGCCCATGGGAGGCCTGGGTACGGACCAGAACCCGGTATGGGTCCCGGCGACGGTCGAATTTGAAGGCGATTCGTGGACCCACGTGGGCATCCGCTTGAAAGGCAATTCAAGCCTCCAGCGAACGTGGGGCAGCGGCACGATGAAGCTGCCTT
>CBFDAD010000299.1:0-2569 GCA_965602705.1 uncultured bacterium | reverse complement strand
ACATGCGACGCAAGACCGGTTGGCTCATGGGCGACGATCAGCCCCAAGGGGGCCAGTAAAACTATGATCCGGAGAACTGGAAAGCCTTGCCGAGAGAGATCAGCGTGCCGTCACGCCAGAGTTTTGCCCCAGATACTGTCACGCGGAAAGTCATGGCTCTGGTCGAGCGGCGTTTTGCCGCTCACTTTGGCGATCTCGAGCCTTTTGGCTGGGGCGTGACCCGGCAAGACGCGCCTAAAGCTCTCCGACACTTTGTCGCGGACTGCCTGCCGCACTTTGGGGACTTATCAGGTTGCAACAAAAGCTGGGGAAGATACATTGTGCCATTCAGTACTGTCGCCGTACCTGACCATAGGTTTGCTGGGGGCCAGGGAGGTATGCGAGGCCGCGCTTGGAGCCTACCAGGCGGGCAATGCACCTTTGAGCTCAGCCGAGGGGTTCATCCGCAGTCTAATCCGCGGATGGCCCTAACTACCGGACGCTTGAGCGCCTGACCAAACAGCGTCGTGGGCAGATCATTCGAGAGTCCCAAGAGTTCCTTGCCCGCATTTGGGGTTGATCGCGTAGCCTCTACGTCACAGTGCGCGGTTGGGCAGACAGAGGGGTAATCGGGTCTGCCCAACCGCACAAGCCTACTTTGCGGGAGGCAAAATCACCCGATCGATCAGGTGAATGACACCATTTGCCGCTCGGATGTCTGTGGCAGTGATGTTGGCATCATTGATGGTGACCTTGCTACCCTCTACGGCAAAGTTCACGTCAGCGCCTTGCAGTGTGGTTGCCACAAGCCCATCGCTCACATCCTCAGCCAGCACCTCACCTGGGATCACATGATAGAGAAGGATCTGTTGGAGCTGACCCATTGGGTCTGCCAGCAGCGATTCCAGGGTCCCGGCGGGGAGCATAGCAAACGCGGCGTTGGTGGGCGCAAAGACGGTGAATGGACCTGCCCCACGTAGCGCCTCTTCTAGGCCAGCGGCTTGCACCGCCTGCACCAGCGTGCCAAAGTCTCCTGCGCTGATCGCCGTATCGACGATGTCCATCAAGGCGGCAGCATCTTGGCTAGGCGGCAGGATGACCGTATCGATGACGTGGATCACGCCGTTGGAGGCCTCGATGTCGGTAAGCACGATCGACGCGTCGTTAATGGTGACTTTGCTGCCATCGATGGCAAAGTTCACGTCAGTGCCTTGTAGCGTGCTCGCTACAAGCCCATCAGCGACGTCGGCAGCCATAACCTGACCGTTTAGCACGTGGTACAGAAGGATCTGCTGAAGCTCGCCGGTCGGGTCTGCCAGCAGCGATTCCAAAGTGCCATCGGGCAACGCGGCAAAGGCAGCGTCAGTAGGCGCAAAGACGGTGAATGGACCTTCTCCACGGAGCGCATCCTCCAGGCCAGCGGCTTGTACCGCTTGCACCAGCGTGCCAAAGTCGCCTGCGCTGATCGCCGTATCGACGATGTCCTTGACAGGTTCTTCCGGTGCGGGCGTATTCGTGGGAAGGGGAGTCGCCGTCGGCGGGGGGGTCACGACCGTTTGAGGTGCGCAAGCAGCCAGTAAGACGGCCACCACGAGCGCACCCGTCAGGAAAATTGAGCGTTTCATTTTGTGTGCTCTCCTTGCTTTCACTTGAGACTTGATGGTGGTGGCGATTCCGAAACCTGCTGCCGACCGCAGCTTGTTCTGCTATCGGTCGAACAGCCATCCGCCACCTATGAGAATATGATAGCACAAAAGAGCGATCTGCGACCTACGGTATTGGTCAGAATAGCTTTTGCATTTGGTGGAAGTAGGGTTGAATTTTGGTGCAAAGCCTGCCCCACCACCTGGCTAGATCATACCGAACCTCCCTGGTAGGGCACCTCCTCCAGCTCAAACTCTGGGGGCCCAACGGTGACAATACCCAGGTAGCCGTCGACTGTGATTACCTCGCCATCACGCAGTGACTCAAGCACCCCACGAATACCGTTCACACACGCAGAGCCTGGCGGCCACAGCTCTTTCGCCTCGCACATCACACGATCGAGCGTCGACCAGGGCAGCCTGGCCGCGCCTGCGCCTGAGCTGGCATAGCAGCCCGGACAAGCCAGGTTGCAGGCATAGCCCGGGCTGAGAACCAGGAACCAAGGCGGGCGGCAGCCGTACTGCTCCTCGAACGCCGTTACGGCTTGCCGGCGAGCCGGCGGCGCAAAGAGCGCCCGGCTCCAACGTTCGATGATCACGCGCGCCACGTGCGCCGGGCAATGAGCTGATCGAGGGTGTGCAGCACCGCGCGCGCGATCAGCGCGTGCTGCCGCGCCAGGGGCGCCCGGCGTGCTTGGTACGTCTGTAGCCGGCGGTCGACCACGCTCACCAGCGGCTTGCGCACGGCGTTAAGGTAGAGCAGCCGATTTCCCATAGAGAGCAACGGGCTCCCCAGCGGTCCATTCAAGAGCTTCTCGCCCAGTTGCATAGCATCCATCGCCGCCCCTCCTGCTGGTCTGTTTGGGCCGATTATAGTACGGAAATCAACCAGATTCCAACGCCTCTCCAACGTATGTCGCCGAGAACTCGAACCAGGGCCATCGCCT
>CBFDAD010000298.1:0-2591 GCA_965602705.1 uncultured bacterium | reverse complement strand
CGCACCTTTGGCGTTCAGCGTATGTGCTATCGTGGCAGCTCTGAGGGCTGGATTTACGTGGGCGCGTCGGGGCCGGTGGATCAGTTGGCCCGTAGCTTGATTCCCACCCTGGGCACCGAGCGATTCTTTGAACTGTATTGAAGGGGTTTCTGACGTGCACGACCACATCAAAGCAGAGAGCTTTCGGACCCTTTTGTCGCACCCGCGCACGCTGGCCTTTGCGCAGAAAATCATCACGCAGAGCTACGTCGAGTGCGTCCCCGGTTACGAGGACGCCATGCGCGATTTACTACAACGCGCCTTCGCCATCCTGACCGCGTCGCGCGACGACGAGCGGGCGTTCCAGGCGGCGGTCGCGTCCCTGATCACTAAAGTCTTTAAAAAGCAAGACCCCGATTTCTGGTTCAGCCGCCTCTACCAGGGCTACAAGCGGCACTTTAAACCCCAGGACCGCTTCCTGAAACTCCAACCCCTGCTCAGCGGAGAGCGCGTGCTAGACTTTGGCTCCGGCAACGGTTTGACCTCCGTGATCCTGGCACAGCACGGCTACCGGGTCTCTATGACCGACGTGCTGGATTACCGCGACGAGGGGGCCAAGGCGTTGCCCTTTGTGCAGATGGACGATTCCACCACCCTGCCCTACCCGGCCGGCAGCTTTGACACGGCCATCGTGTTCGCCGTGCTGCATCACATCGAACCGGAGAACGTGCGTCCGCTGCTGACCGACCTGCGCCGGGTCAGCCGGCGCCTCATCGTCGAAGAAGACTGCTACGGGGTGCCGGACGACCTGCAGGGATTGGCGGAAGCGCTGAGCGACGACGCGCAGTTGCGGGAGTTTGTGGCGCTATCCCTCCAAGACCAGTTGCGATTCTTGATGTTCCTGGACTATTTTGCGAACGCGATCACCCAGGGCCTGCCGGAGATGGACATCCCGTTTGAGTTTAGAACGGTCCGCGAGTGGCAGGCGTTGTTCGCCGACCTGGGATTCGAGGTCCACGAGACGCTGATCAAGGGCTTCCAAAAGCAGTATTTCAACCGCTCCTGCCACGTCTGGTTCGTGCTCGACGCGGTTTGAAATTCATCCCCCCTCACTCCAGAACCGGCGACCAGCGATAACTCAACTTGTAGCTGCGCGCGATCATCAGCGTCTCCGTCGTACGGACGCCAGGGATCATGCTGATCTTGTGCGCCACCACCTCGGTCAGGTGCGCCAGGTCACGGCAAAACACCTCGACCGTCAGGTCCCAGGAGCCCAGCGTCATGACCAGGTAACTCACTTCGGGAAACTCGGCGATCGCCCGGGCCACCTGCTCCGTCTTGTCAGCCTCCACCGACACGCCGACGACGGCCGGCGCTCGAAAACCCAGCGCAAAGGGGTCCACCACCCCCACCGTGCGGATGATCCCGCTCTCCACCAGGCTCCGGTAGCGGCTGCGAATCGTCGTTTCTGACACACCCGCTTGCTTGGCGATTTGGGTGAACGGTGTGCGCCCATCTTCCTGCAGGGTCTGCAGAATGAGCCGGTCTATTTCATCCATACAACCTTCCGTCAGGCTGGCTCTCAATTCGAATATCAGCTCACGCGAGTTATTTTAGCACGAGATTCGATCTTTATCAAGCGTTGCACTTTGAAATTCAAAGCCCGACGTTGACATTTGCCTCGATTCGTGATAAAATCGCCGTTGAGTTAAGCGTAATGCCCTCCACCGTCGCCCTGCTGACCCGTTTACTAAGGGGGCCGGGCTGATCTAGGAACAGAACCGATGTTTACGGCTGTGGGATGGCCTTGCCTTGCAAGCGGGCTCTGATGCTGACGCAACCCCCATTTGATAAAGGTTCCTAGCCCTCGGATAGGATCAAGAGGGGACCACCGGTGTTATCTGTGCTGACGCCGAGGCAGCGCAGTCGATTCCGGGGCTGTCCCGCAACTGTGAATCTGGCGCAGGCCCCCTGCCCCAGAGGAGCCAGATACCCTGCCTTTATCTTTATGACCCACGACCTTCGCGGAGAGGGAACAGGTTGCTCAGTGGACGCCTGTTCCCTTTTTTCATTTCCAGAACTGAAAACACTGACATCAGGAATCGGAACGGGTAGCGCCGAGAGCGGTTGCTACCCCAAACCCTTCGGCGGAGGCCTGGGCGTCAACGTGGACAGCCCGATGGCCTTTGACCGAGCCCATTTAAATCTAATTTACAGGAGGCACAATAATGAGACCCAAACTGAACCTTCTCGGCGACGAACTGGTCGAACAGATCATCGCCGAGGGATTCGAACTGTTGATGGACCCGGGCGTGCGGGTCCACAACGCAGACGCGCTCAAGCTGCTGGCCGACGCAGGCGCTGATGTGGACATGGAGACCCAGGTGGCGCACATCCCCGAGCCCATCGTGCGCCGCGCGCTGGAGACCCGCCCGTCCGAGTTCTATCTGTACAACCTGGACGGGGAACCCGTGGTCCACTATGGCGGCGACAGCGTCCAGTTCGACCCCGGCTCGACGGCCATCACTATCCTCGACAGCGAGACGCAAGAGCAGCGGCCGCCACTCACGGAAGACTTTGTCAATTTCGTCAAGCTGGTCGAGACCCTCCCC